>NZ_LEKI01000006.1:0-79890 GCF_001029525.1 Nocardiopsis sp. RV163
GCGGGGAGACCTCCTGGTCGCCCAGGGTGAAGGAGCTCCACACCTGCAGGTCCTCGCCGTCCGCGCGGTGGACGCCCAGGCTCCGGGCCATCTCCGCCGTCTCGCACAGGCCGACGCGTTCCTGGAGCTGGGCGAAGTAGGTGTTCACCGAACCCTTCGTCCCGCTGATCATGTTGTGCTCGCCGCCGTCGCTCTCCCCGGCGTTGCCCACGTCCCAGGGCGCCATCCTGCCGCCCTCGCAGTTCTCCAGACCGCTCACCGTCGTGGACTTGGGCGAGGAGAAGCTGGTGTCGTACTTGAGCCCGGCGTCCAGGGCGGCGGCCAGGGTGAACGGCTTGAACGTCGAACCCGCCTGGTAGCCCAGCGACCCGCCGTCCTCGTGGTCCACGGACAGGTTGATCGAGGTGGTGCCCGGCTCGTCGCCGAAGCCGTAGCGCATGTTCTGGGCCATCACCCGCACCCGGCCGGTACCGGGCTCCAAGAGGACCTCGGCGGCGAACTTGTGGGAGTCGCCCGCGGGGACGTAGCGCTCGATCGCCTGCTCGGCGGCCTCCTGCATGTCCAGGTCCAGGGTGGTGCGCACGGTGATCCCGCCCCGCTCCAGTATCCGGTCGCGCTCCTCCCGGGTCTCGGCGAGCGCGTCGGAGCCGCCCAGCCACCGCATGACGTAGTCGCAGAAGAAGGGCTCCTCGCTGCTGAAGCAACTGCCCGCGCGGGGGGTCTCGTCCACCTCCAGGCCCCGGCTCTTGTACTCCTGCGCCTCCGCGCTCTCCAGGTGTCCGGTGGCGACCATCCGGTCCAGCACCAGGTTGCGGCGCTCGACGGAGGCCTCGGGGTTGGTGAGCGGGTCGTAGTACGAGGGCGCGCGCACCAGCGCCACGATCGTGGCGGCCTGCGCGGGATCGAGCTCGGAGGCCGGGACGGAGAAGTAGCGCTCGGCGGCGACCTCGATGCCGTACGCGTTCTGGCCGAAGTAGGCGAGGTTGAGGTAGCCCTCCATGATCTCGTCCTTCGTGAGCTTCTCCTCCAGCTCGATGGCGTAGCGCAGCTCCAGCACCTTGCGGGTCAGGGTGCGCGCGTTGGCGCTCGCCAGCTCCTCCTCGGTGTCGGCCTGTTCCATGAGGAGGTTCTTCACGTACTGCTGGGTGATGGTGGACCCGCCCTGGGTGTTGCCCAGGGCGGTGCGGACGGCGGCACGCAGCGTGCCGCGCAGGTCCAGCCCGGCGTGCTCGTAGAAGCGGTCGTCCTCGATCGCCATGAGGGCGGCGGGCGCCCAGGGGCTGATCTCGTCCAGCGGAACCACGTCGCGCTCGCGCTCGGCGACCTCGGCGATCGGCTCTCCGTGGACGTCGGTCAGCAGCACGCGCTCGGACGGACGCGGCACGGCCAGGTCGCTGGGCAGGGCCATGAAGGCCGCGGCGGAGTCCTTGGCCGCCAGTCCGAGACCGCCGACCCAGGGCATGACCATCGCCGCCGTGAGCAGCCCGGCGACCGCGCTGGTTCCGGCCAGGCGCTGTACCGTCTCCCGGCGGTCCCCCGTCGGGGTCGGCTCCGACACCTTTCGGCGCAGGACCTCGGCCCACCGCCGGACACGCGGACCCGCGGCGGCCGGCACCGCGCGGGAGACGGCCCCGCGCCAGTTCCGGCGCGGGGCCTCGTGCCGCCGCCCACGCGGCGGACGCTGGTTGGACTCCGTCACGTCGCCCCCTACGTCCGTGTGCCGCCCCGCCCGCGGAACGTGCGGGCAGGCAACTCCGTCGACCACGCTCTCAGGGCGGACGTAAAGGGCGGACCGGGTTGACGGGCGCGTCGGCGAAAAAATTCCTCAATGACAAGCAAAGCACCGCATGGCGAACATATTTCGTCGATCACCATGAAACAGGCACGCCACACAACCGACACCGGAAGGGGCGCCCCCGGAGAAGAGCCCGCGGGCCACGGGTGGACGAATACGGGACAAAAGTTCCCTAGGCGACTATCCGTCCACGCCCGGATGTCCGGAATACGGCCATACAGCTCGCGCGTGCATTCGGTCATCCCTACCCACCGCAGCACACCGTCCAACATTACCGATCAGTTTTCCGTCATTTCCACATAATGCATCGGAAAACAACCACAGAGACGCCTGAATCGACTGCATCCTTATGACCGTTTTGAGAGGTTTACTCGGTAGAAACCCGACAAACACCGGCTCTTAGCACACACACCCAGCGTGATCAGGATCACAGAAATTATCCGGCCATGGCACTCCGCCAAACACCACAAGAGGGCAGACGATAGACAGCGGAGGGCACCGAAGCCTTAATCCGGACAGTTTCTGTTCCGGATTATCCGCGAACTCCGCCTTGCCCCGGACCAACTCCCGGTTATTTCCTCCTGCCGAAAAACAGCACGGTTCCGCAACGTCGAACCACGACAATTACGGTGTAGCCAGTGATCGGACGCCTGCCCATCCTCGATATCTCTCCAGAGAACGACCTCGGACCGGTGAAAGCGGTTCCGGGCGAACGCTTCACCGTGGGAGCCACGGTGATCCGCGAGGGCCACGACTCCCTCGCCGCGGGCGTCGTCGTCTACTCCCCCGAGGGACGCCGCGAACAGCTCGTCCCCATGCGCGAGCACGTCCCCGGCACCGACCGCTACGAGGCCCTTGTCAGCCTCCCCGCGGAGGGGACGTGGTCCTTCGCCGTCGAGTCGTGGACCGACCCCTTCGCCACCTGGCACCACGTCGCGGGCGTCAAGCTCCCGCTGGACCAGGACACCGGACTCGTCCTGGAGGAGGGCGCCCGCCTGCTCGCCCGCGCCGGGCGACGGGTTCCGCGCCGCCCCTTCCTGAACGCCGCCGCAAAGGCGCTGCGCGACACCTCGATGACACCGGTGGAGCGCTTCGAGGCGGCGCTCACCCCCGAGGTCCTGGCCGAGATGGAGCGCGCGCCCCTGCGCGAGCTGGTCACCAGGTCCAGGCGCACCAGCGTCGTCGTCCACCGCGAGCGCGCGCTGTTCGGCTCCTGGTACGAGTTCTTCCCGCGCTCGGAGGGCGCCCAGGTCGACACCGTGCCCGGCCAGGAGCTCTCGGGCACCCTCGCCACTGCGGCCAAGCGCCTGCCCGCCATCGCCGACATGGGCTTCGACGTGGTCTACCTCCCGCCAATCCACCCGGTCGGCACCACCCACCGCAAGGGCGCCAACAACGCCCTGACCGCCGGTCCCGGCGATCCCGGTTCGGTGTGGGCCATCGGGTCGGCCGACGGCGGCCACGACGCGGTCCACCCCGACCTGGGCACCCTCGCCGACTTCGACGCCTTCGTCGCCGAGGCCCGCGAGCACGGCATGGAGATCGCCCTGGACCTGGCCCTGCAGTGCTCCCCCGACCACCCCTGGGTCACCGAGCACCCCGAGTGGTTCACCGCCCGGGCCGACGGCTCCATCGCCTACGCCGAGAACCCGCCCAAGAAGTACCAGGACATCTACCCGCTCAACTTCGACCGCGACTTCAAGGGCCTTTACGCGGAGGTCCTGCGGGTGGTCGAGCACTGGATCGCGCACGGCGTGCGGATCTTCCGCGTCGACAACCCGCACACCAAACCGGTCGCGTTCTGGCAGAAGCTGCTCGCCGACGTCGCCGACAGGCACCCCGACGTGCTCTTCCTCGCCGAGGCCTTCACCCGGCCCGCCATGATGCGCACCCTGGCCAAGGTCGGCTTCCACCAGTCCTACACCTACTTCACCTGGCGCAACGGCAAGGAGGAGCTGACCGACTACCTCACCGAGCTGAGCCGGGAGAGCGCCCACTACCTGCGGCCCAACTTCTTCGCCAACACCCCGGACATCCTGCACGCCTACCTCCAGCACGGCGGTCGGCCCGCTTTCGCCGTCCGCGCCGTGCTGGCGGCCCTGCTCTCCCCCACCTGGGGCGTCTACTCCGGCTTCGAGCTGTGCGAGAACACCCCGGCCGGACCGGGCAGCGAGGAGTACCTCGACTCGGAGAAGTACCAGTACCGCCCCCGCGACTGGGCCGCGGCCGAGGCCTCCGGCGAGACCCTCGCCGGCCTCCTCACACTGCTCAACCGGCTGCGCCGGGAGCACCCGGCCCTGCGGGAGCTGCGCAACCTGCGCTTCCACCACGTGGACCGTCCCGAGATCGTCTGCTTCTCCAAGCACCGGCCCGGTACCGGCCCCAAGGACCCCGACGACGCCGTGATCGCCGTCGTCAACCTCGACCCGCACCGCGCACGCGAGGCGACGGTGCACCTGGATCTGCCGTCCATCGGCCTCACAAGGGAGGAGGAGCTCAGGGTGACCGACGAGCTGACCGGCCGTTCCTACACCTGGGGTGCGGACAACTACGTCCGACTCGACCCCGCGGCCGGTCCCGCGCACGTGTTCACCGTCAGCGGCAGATAGCGGCTCCGGAACCAGCGCGCGGGGCCCGGCGGAGCCGCTGCTCCGCCGGAGCCCCGCCGTGTCCGAAACGCCTGTTGAACCGACGCCGAACATTCTTGGTGGGGAGCATTAGATGAGCAAAGACGAGCCCGGCCCCGGCGGACGCGGTCACGCCGAACACGGCCCGCTCGCCCCGGCCACCGGGGCCGCCACCGGCCCGCTGATGTCCTCCGGCGGCACCAGTGATCCCCACTGGTACAAACACGCCGTCTTCTACGAGGTGCTCGCCCGGGGCTTCTTCGACTCCAACGGCGACGGCACCGGCGACCTCGCCGGTCTGGTGCAGAAGCTGGACTACCTCCAGTGGCTGGGCATCGACTGCGTGTGGCTGCTGCCGATGTACGAGTCGCCCCTGCGCGACGGCGGCTACGACATCTCCGACTACTTCAAGATCCTCCCGGAGTTCGGCCGCACCGCCGACTTCGTGGAGCTCCTGGACGAGGCGCACCGGCGCGGGATCCGGGTCATCACCGACCTCGTCATGAACCACACCAGCGACCAGCACCCGTGGTTCAAGGCCTCCCGCGAGGACCCGGACGGGCCCTACGGGGACTTCTACGTGTGGTCGGACACCGACGACCGCTACGACGAGGCCCGCATCATCTTCGTCGACACCGAGACGTCGAACTGGACCTACGACGAGGTCCGCGGCCAGTACTACTGGCACCGCTTCTTCTCCCACCAGCCCGACCTCAACTTCGAGAACCCCGCCGTCCAGGAGGCGATCCTGGAGGTCCTGCGCTACTGGCTGGACCTGGGCATCGACGGGTTCCGCCTGGACGCCGTGCCCTACCTGTACGAGCGCGAGGGCACCAACTGCGAGAACCTCAAGGAGACGCACGAGTTCCTCAAGCGCGTGCGCGCCGAGGTGGACCGGCTCTACCCCGACCGCGTGCTGCTGAGCGAGGCCAACCAGTGGCCGTCCGACGTCGTCGACTACTTCGGCGACTTCGAGTCCGGCGGCGACGAGTGCCACATGAACTTCCACTTCCCGCTGATGCCGCGCATGTTCATGGCGGTCCGGCAGGAGCAGCGCTTCCCCATCTCGGAGATCCTCGCCCAGACGCCGCCGATCCCCCGCAACTGCCAGTGGGCGATCTTCCTGCGCAACCACGACGAGCTGACCCTGGAGATGGTCACCGACGAGGAGCGCGACTACATGTACTCCGAGTACGCCAAGGAACCCCGCATGCGCGCCAACGTGGGGATCCGCAGGCGGCTCGCACCCCTGCTGGACAACGACCGCAACCAGATCGAGCTGTTCACGGCCCTGCTGCTGTCCCTGCCGGGCTCGCCCGTCCTGTACTACGGCGACGAGATCGGCATGGGCGACAACATCTGGCTGGGCGACCGCGACGCCGTGCGCACGCCCATGCAGTGGAGCTCGGACCGAAACGCCGGATTCTCCAAGGGCGACCCGGCCCGCCTGTACCTGCCGCTGATCATGGACCCGGTCTACGGGTACCAGGCGCTCAACGTGGAGTCCCAGCGCGACAACCCCGGCTCGCTGCTGCACTGGACGCGCCGCATGATCCAGATCCGCAAGCGCCACCCCGTGTTCGGCACCGGCGCCTTCACCGAACTCAACGCCACCAACCCGAGCGTGCTGGCCTTCATCCGCGAGCACGGCGACGACCGGATGCTCTGCGTCAACAACCTGTCGCGGTACCCGCAGCCCGTGGAGCTGGACCTGGGGCGCTACGCCGGGGTCGCTCCGGTGGAGTGCGTGGGCGGTGTGCGCTTCCCCGAGATCGGGGAGCTGCCCTATCTGCTCACCCTGCCCGGGCACGGCTTCTACTGGTTCCAGCTACCCGTCACAGCCCACCGGGAGTCCGAGGGCACGAGCCGGGACGGCATGCCGTCCTACGGGCTGCCCGGGGCCGGGGCCCGGGTGCACGCCACCTTCGAGAGCTCGCCGGTGTCGGCGGCCTCGGCCCGGCCGCACGCACCGGACCACCCACTGAGCACGACGTCCAGCATCCCGGCCGGGTTCTCCCCCGCCTTCGGCGACGGCGCCCGCACCCCCTCCCACGGGAGCGCGGTGCGCGCCCCGGGCCCCTCCGGCCCGGCCGCCGAGCGCACGGGCCGGGGTGGGGGCGAGAAGGGGAACGGGTCGCTCTGACATGTCCCAACTCGAAGAACTCCTGGCCGTGTGGCTACCGAGACAGCGCTGGTTCTCCGGCAAGGGGATCCCCATCCGCCAGATCCGGGTCGAGAGCAGGCACACGCTGGTCACCTCGGGCCCCGAAGGCCCGGACCTGAGCGTCCTGGTCCTCCAGGCCGGACAGCGGGGCCGCAGCTCCCGCTACCAGGTGCTGCTGGGCTCGCGGCCGCCGCGGTCCCTGCCACCGGACCTGGCGCGCGTGGCCATCGGCGTGTGCCGGGTGGCGGGCGGCAGACCCAGGGTGGTCTACGACGCCGCCCACGACGAGGAGCTGACACGGATGCTCCTGGAGCGGTTCGCCGCCCCCACCGGGGCCGAGCCCTCCGGGAAGGTGCGCTTCCGCAGCCTGCCGGGCGCCAGCATCCGCACCGGTTCGGCCGGGCGGCTGCTCACCGGCGAGCAGTCCAACACGTCGCTGGTCTTCGGCGAGGACTACGTCCTCAAGACCTTCCGCAGGCTCTGGCCCGGGCCCAACCCGGACCTGGAGCTGAACATGGCCCTGTCGGGGGCCCCTTACGTGGCCCGGCCGTGCGGGTGGATCGAGGCCGACCTGGTCGGGCACTCCACGCCGACGACGCTGGCCATGCTCCAGACCTACATCCCGCACGCCACGGACGGGTGGGTACTCGCCACCGCCAACGTGCGCGCCCTGTTGGAGGGGCCGGGGGACGGTCGCGAGTCCGCGTTCACCGGCGAGGCCGCCCGGCTGGGCCGCACCACCGCCGAGGTGCACCGGTCGCTGGCCCGGGCCCTGCCCACGGACGTGCTCACCCCGACGGGCGCGGCCGAGATGGCCGACGCCATGGTCGAGCGCCTGGCGATGGCCAGCGCCGAGGTGCCGGAGCTGGCCGAGCACGCGCCCCGGGTGATGGAGGCCTACGCCGACTTCTCCGAGGTGGACGAGCCGCTGCCGATACAGCGCATCCACGGCGACTACCACCTGGGGCAGGCGATCCGGACCGGGTCCGGATGGGTGCTGCTGGACTTCGAGGGCGAGCCCACCGTGCCGGTGCGCGACCGCCAGCGCCTGTCCAGCCCGCTGCGGGACGTGGCGGGGATGCTCCGCTCCTTCGACTACGCGGCCGGGCACCTGCTGATCGGGCACCCGGGCGACCCCGATCTGGAGTGGGCGGCCCGCTCCTGGGCCCGGCACAACCGCGAGGCGTTCTGCCGGGGCTACGCCGACGGCGGCGGGGCCGACCCGGAGAAGCACCTGGCGGTCCTGCGGGCCTTCGAGTTCGACAAGGCCGTGTACGAGGTGCTGTACGAGGCCCGCAACCGGCCGAACTGGCTGCGGGTCCCGCTGGAGTCCATCGCGACCGCGGCCGCGCCTCCCGTGCCCGGTTAGGCGGTGTCCGGTGAAAGTTCGCTTGGCCCCTGGGTGGCCGGGCTCGGGCGTCGGCGGGGTTCCGGAGGTGCCGGAGGCGGGTTCGCGAGGAACGGGCCGACCCGCCGAAGGCGCCGAGGGTTCGGGCCCTTGAGGCGCCCGAGCACGGGGCGGAGCGAAGCGGAGCCCCGAAGAGCCCGGCCTCCCCCGAGCGGGGCGGCCTCAGCTTCGACCACCACGCCCCCCGATCCGTCCGCACGAGTACCACGGAGTCAGCATTGACCTCGCCGCGCAGCGAACAACGTCCGCGTGCCAGCGCAGCCAAGACTGCGACGAACGGGAAGAACCCGAAGAAGAAGGCCGTGGAGAGCATCCCGGTCGTGGAGGAGGTGCCGGTCGCCGAGGCGGCGGCCGCGGTGGAACCCGCCCCCGTGAAGCCCGCCGGAGCCGGGGCGGCCAGGGCGAGCGGGAAGGCCGCGACGGCGAAGACGGCTGAGAGGGCTCCGGCCGCGAAGCGGACCCCGGCCTCCTCGAAGGGCCGGGCCTCCGCCGACGGGAAGGCCGCGGCGAACGGGAGGGCCCCGGCCGCCTCCCGGCGCAAGGGGCCCGACCCCGAGCTGTCCGCCGCCCTGGACCGGCTGGTGGACGGCCACCACCACGACCCGCACGCGCTGCTGGGCGTGCACGCCGAGGGCCGGGGCACCGTCGTTCGGGCCCTGCGGCCGGGCGCGGTGGAGGTGCACGCCGTCCTGGCCGACGGCTCGCGGCTGCGCCTGGACCACCTGCACCGGGGCGTGTTCTCCGCGAAGGTGTCCCGGAGCAGGCTCGGCTCCGGGCCCGACTACCGGATCAGCGCCCGCTACGAGGACGGCGCCGAGCACGTTGCCGCCGACCCCTACCGGTTCGCGCCCACCCTGGGCGAGCTGGACCTGCACCTGATCGGTGAGGGCCGCCACGAGGAGCTGTGGAACGCCCTCGGAGCGCACGTGCGGGTCGAGGACACCGCGATGGGCGAGGTGGTCGGCACCCGGTTCGCGGTGTGGGCGCCGGACGCGCGGGGCGTGCGGATGATCGGCGACTTCAACCACTGGAGCGGCGTCGGGCACCCGATGCGGAGCCTCGGCTCCAGCGGCGTGTGGGAGCTGTTCGTGCCCGGGATCGGCGAGGGCGGCCTGTACAAGTTCCAGATCCTGGGCGCCGACGGGCACTGGCGCGACAAGGCCGACCCCATGGCGCGGTGCACGCAGATGCCGCCGGCGACCGCCTCCGTGGTCACCTCCTCCACGCACGTGTGGTCCGACCAGGAGTGGATGGCCGAGCGCAAGGGCGTGGAGCAGCACCGGGCGCCGATGAGCGTGTACGAAGTGCACCTGGGCTCCTGGCGGCCCGGACTGGGCTACGCCGAACTGGCCGAGGAGCTCGTCGGGTACGTGACCGACATGGGGTTCACGCACGTGGAGTTCCTGCCCGTGGCGGGGCACCCCTACGACGGCTCCTGGGGATACCAGGTGACCTCGTACTACGCGCCCACGCCACGGTTCGGCACGCCGGACGAGTTCCGCCACCTGGTGGACGCCCTGCACCGCGCGGGCGTCGGCGTGCTGCTGGACTGGGTGCCCGCGCACTTCCCGAAGGACGAGTGGGCGCTGGCCCGCTTCGACGGGAGCGCGCTGTACGAGCACCCCGACCCCCGCCGGGGCGAGCACCCGGACTGGGGGACGCTGATCTTCAACTACGGGCGGACCGAGGTGCGCAACTTCCTCGTGGCCAACGCCCTGTACTGGTTGGAGGAGTTCCACGTCGACGGCCTGCGGGTGGACGCGGTGGCCTCGATGATCTACCTGGACTACTCGCGCGGCTCCGGGGCCTGGGAGCCGAACGTGTTCGGAGGCAGGGAGAACCTGGAGGCGATCGACTTCCTCAAGGAGCTCAACACCACCGTCTACCGGCGCAACCCGCACGTGGCGATGATCGCGGAGGAGTCCACCGCCTACACGGGCGTGACCGCGCCCGTGGACCACGGCGGGCTCGGCTTCGGGTTCAAGTGGAACATGGGGTGGATGCACGACACCCTGGAGTACGTCAAGAAGGAGCCGGTCCACCGCCAGTACCACCACGACGACGTCACGTTCTCGATGGTCTACGCCTACAGCGAGAACTACGTGCTGCCGCTGTCGCACGACGAGGTGGTGCACGGCAAGCAGTCGCTGTTCAACAAGCCGCCCGGCGACGAGTGGCAGCGGTCGGCGACCCTGCGCGCGCTCCTGGCGTTCATGTGGTCCCACCCGGGCAAGCAGCTGCTGTTCATGGGCGGGGAGATCGCCCAGGGCGACGAGTGGTCGCACCGGGAGGGCGTGCCGTGGTGGCTGCTCCAGTTCGAGCACCACGCGGGGGCGCAGCGTCTGGTGCGGACTCTCAACGAGGTCTACCGGCCACGGGCCGCACTGTGGTCGCGGGACACCGAACCGGCGGGCTTCACCTGGCTGGACGGCGGTGACCGCGAGGGGAACACGCTGTCGTACCTGCGCCACGGAGAGGACGGTTCGGTGCTCGCCTGCGCGGTGAACTTCTCGCCGGTGCCCCGTACCGGGCGGCGGATGGGCCTGCCCTCCGGGGGCCGCTGGAACGCGGTGCTCAACACCGACGAGGCGCGCTTCGGCGGGTCGGACCACCCCGCGCCCGCCCGCGTGGACGCCGAGCCCGTGCCCTGGGACGGGCAGCCGTTCTCGGCGGAGATCGCCTTGCCCCCGCTCGGCGCGGTCTGGTTCGAGCCCGAGGCCTAGCAGGGCCCACGGTGCGGTGCCCGGGCCCGTCGGCCCGGGCACCAGACTGTGTATCATCTACACTGTACTTGATACACAGTTAAGGGGCGGCGCCGTGGCCAGTACCGAGATCCGGACCTTCCGCGAGGACGACCGCGCCGAACTGCGGGCGCTGTTCGCCCGTGCGGGCGAGGGGTCGCCGTCCGGGGAGCTGTGGGGACACCTCCCGTCCGAGGCCGCGATCTACCTGGACCCCTACATGGACCACGTGCCCGACTCGCTGCTGGTCGCCCTCGTCGACGGACGGATGGCTGGCTACCTGACCGGCTGCCCCGAACCCGCCGCGATGCCCGGGGAGAGCGAGCTCATGGACCGCGCGATACGGGAGCACCGGCTCGCGCTGCGTCGCGGACCCGCGGCCTTCTTCGCCCGGGCCATGCTGGACACGGGAGTGTCCGCCCTCAGGCGCAGGCCCACCGCGGGCGAGCTCTCGGACCCGCGCTGGCCCGCCCACCTGCACGTCAACGTCGAGTCCCGGGCACGCGGCACCGGCGTGGGCGCCGCCCTAGTGCGCGAGTGGCAGGAGCGGCTGCGCTCCCGGGGATCCCGCGGCTGCCACCTGCAGACCCTCGTGGAGAACACCGGCGCCGTGCGCTTCTTCGCGCGGGCCGGGTTCGAACCCCACGGTCCGGCCCCTGTGGTGCCGGGCCTGCGCTTCCGGGGGAAGCGCGTGCACCAGCGGACCATGGTGTGGAACCCGTGAGCTCTTCGGCCCCGGAGGGAACGGGCTCACGGACGAACGTCTGACCGCCCGTCGGGAACACCCGCCGCGTCCGGCCGCCGGACCGCGCGTTCGCGGGTGGGGCGTCCTCGCCGACCGGCGGCCGCGCCCGGGCACCGCACCGGTGCGCGAGCGGTGCGGGCGGCGGAAGCGGAACAGGACCGAAAACCTCCGCGAGGGGCCCTTCCGCTCACCCCCGCCGCGTGCTTGTGTGTCCCGCACCACAGGCGCGACCGCTGGGAGGCCCCGTGTCCGACAACAGCCAGAGTTTCGTCCGGGTGCTGGGAAGGGGTGACGTCCTCGCCCTCGGCTTCGGCGCGATGATCGGTTTCGGCTGGATCGTGCTGGTGGGCGACTTCGTCGGCGCGGCGGGCAGCGCGGGCGCGGCGCTGTCCTTCGTGGTCGGCGGAGTCATCATGGCCTTCGTCGGCCTCACCTACGCCGAACTCGTCGCCGCGATGCCGCACGCGGGCGGGGAGCACCACTACGCCATGCGCGCCATCGGACCCAAGTGGGCCTTCACCGCCTCCTGGGCCATGATCCTGGGCTACGTCTCCGTCGTCGCCTTCGAGGCCGTGGCCGTCCCCCGGACCCTCGTCTACCTCTTCCCCGACATGGCGGTCGGCCGCCTGTGGACCGTCGCCGGGTACGACGTCCACGCCGGTCTGGTCGCCGTCGGCGTGGCCGCGGCCGCGCTGATGACCGCCGTCAACTACGTCGGGATCAGACCCGCGAGCGCCTTCCAGACCATCGCGGTACTTTTCCTGCTGGTCACCGGGGCCGTCATGGTCACCGGCGCGTTCGTCGGCGGGTCCGTGGACAACATGCGACCGCTCTTCGGCGGCGTCCCGGGCATGTTCGTGGT
The DNA here is from genome assembly GCF_001029525.1 of Nocardiopsis sp. RV163. NCBI lineage: Bacteria > Bacillati > Actinomycetota > Actinomycetes > Streptosporangiales > Nocardiopsidaceae > Nocardiopsis > Nocardiopsis sp. RV163. The sequence goes on from NZ_LEKI01000006.1 coordinate 12,343, forward strand.
CCTGGTGGCGGTCCCGTTCCTCTTCGTAGGCTTCGACGTCATCCCGCAGTCGGCCTCCGAGATCAGACTCCCGTACCGCATGGTCGGCACCCTGCTGGTGCTGTCGGTGCTCTGCGCGACGGCCTGGTACGTGATGGTCGTGCTGACGGCGGGCTCGGGCCTGGGCCCGGCCGAACCGGCGGACTCGGAACTGGCCTCCGCCGACGCCGTCGCCGCCATGTGGGACAGCGCGGCCATGGGCAACCTGCTCGTCCTCGGCGGTGTCGCGGGCCTGCTCACCAGCTGGAACGCCTTCCTCATCGGCGGCAGCCGCCTCATCTACGCCATGGCCGCCTCGCGGATGCTCCCGGCCTGGTTCGGCCGTCTGCACCCTCGCTTTCGCACTCCGTCCAACGCCGTGCTGTTCGTCGGCTCGCTCTCCCTGGTGTCCCCGTTCTTCGGCGAGCCGATGCTGGGCTGGCTGGTCAACGCCGGCGGCCTGAACATCGTGGTCGGCTTCGTCACCGTGGTGGTCAGCTTCCTCGTGCTGCGCCGCCGCGAACCCGCCATGGAGCGGCCCTTCACCGTCCCGGCGGGCGTCCCCGTGGGAACGCTGGCACTCGTGCTGTCCGTGGGACTGCTCCTGCTCTACCTGCCCGGCATGCCCGCGGCGCTGAGCTGGCCCAACGAGTGGCTGATGGTGCTCGTGTGGTGGGTGGCCGGGGCCGCCCTGATGTGGCGCCTGCCCCGGATCACCGCGGGGCCCGACGCGGAGCGGCGCCTGGTCGAGGTGATGGACGCGCGCTCCCGCCGGGTCCCGCGGGCCTGACGGACGCCGCCGTGCGCACCGGCGGAGCGCACGGCGGCGGGATCCTAGCTCCCCCGCGCGTGCCAGCCCGAGAGGCGGGCGACCGCCTCGTCCAGCACCTCGTCCCTCTTGCAGAACGCGAACCGGAGCAGGTGCGCGCCCTCCTCCTGACTGTCGTAGAACACCTGGGCGGGCACCGCCGCCACCCCGGCCTCCCGGGGCAGAGCGCGGGCCACCTCCACCCCGTCGGTGTACCCGAGCGGGCGGATGTCGGCCATGACGAAGTAGGTGCCCTCGCACGCGTCCACCTCGAAACCGGCCCCGGTCAGCCCCTCCACCAGGCGGTCGCGCTTGCCCTGGAGGGCGGTGCGCTGGGCGGCTACCCACTCCTCCTCCCGGTCGATTGCCCCGGCCGCGGCAAGCTGGAGCGCGCCGTTCGCGGAGAAGGTGAGGAACTGGTTCACCGTGCGCACCGCTTTGACCAGCGGTTCGGGCCCCATCACCCAGCCGGTCTTCCACCCGGTCACCGCGAACATCTTGCCGACCGAGGACACCGACAGCGTCCGCTCGCGCATGCCCGGCAGGGTGGCCAGCGGCACGTGCGGCCGCCCGTCGAAGGTGAGGAACTCGTACACCTCGTCGGTGAACGCGATCAGGTCGTGCTCACGGCACACCCGCGCGACCTCTTCCAGTTCCCCGGCGGTGAACACGGTCCCCGTGGGGTTGTGCGGCGTGTTCACCAGGACCATCCGCGTGCGGGGGCCCACGGCCGCGCGCAGCTCGGCGGGGTCGAAGGCGAACCGGCCGGTCACGGGGTCCGGCCGCAGCGTCACCGGCCTGCGCACCCCGCCCGCCAGCGTGATCATGGCGGCGTAGGAGTCGTACATCGGCTCGAAGACGATCACCTCGTCTCCGCGCTCCACCAGGGCGAGCATCGCGGCCGCGATCCCCGCGGTGGCGCCGACGGTCACGTAGACCTCGGTGTCCGGGTCCAGCTCGATGCCGTAGTGGCGGGCCCGGTAGCGGCTCACCGCCCGGCGAAGCTCGGGGCGGCCCGGCCCGGGCGGGTACTGGTTCACCCCCTCCAGGATGTGCCCGGAGGCGGCCTCCAGCAGGGAGCGGGGACCGTCGGTGTCGGGGAACCCCTGCCCCAGGTTGACCGATCCGGTCTCCACGGCCAGCCGCGTCATCTCGGCGAAGACCGTCTCGCCGTACACGCGCATTCGTTCGATCAGCGGTTCATCCACCCGACGAGCGTATCCACCCGCCCGGTCGGGGGGCCAGAAGCGGGGACGCCGACGGGGCGGGCCCCGGGAGGACCCGCCCCGTCCGCGACCGCCTACAGCAGCAGGCTCAGCACCATCCACGTCACGGGGCCGGCGATCAGCAGCGAGTCCAGGCGGTCCATGAGGCCGCCGTGCCCGGGCATGAACCTGCCCATGTCCTTGACCCCGAGGTCGCGCTTGAACAGCGACTCGATGAGGTCTCCGACGGTGGCGGCCAGCACGACGGCCAGGCCCAGGACCACGCCGACCCACCACGGGCCGTCCAGCATGAGCGTCACGCACAGCGCGCCCGCCACGGCGCAGCCCACGACCGATCCGCCGAAGCCCTCCCAGGTCTTGTTGGGGCTGATCACCGGCGCCATCCTGTGCCGACCCAGCAGGATTCCGGCGAAGTACCCGCCGATGTCGCTGGAGATCGTCACCACGATGAACGTGACCAGGCGGTACTGGCCGTCCTCGGGATGGGAGATGAGCAGCAGCCACGTGCCGAAGAGGAACGGCAGGTACACCAGGGTGAACAGGTTGGCCGCGACGTCGGCCACGAACCCTTCCGTCCCTCCGCGCAACCGCCACACCAGAGCGACGATCGCGGTCAGCGCGGTCGTGCCCACCAGCCAGTCGGTTCCTCCGAAGTAGGCGGCGACCTGCATGGCCACGCCGCCCACGGCCAGCGGTGCCAGTGCCAGGGCCATACCCTTGCCCGCGAACGCCCGGTTGACCTCGCGCAGGCCGATCAGCACCCCCAGGGAGGTGATGATCGTGAACAGCTGGGGGAGGGGGAAGATGGAGAAGAACACGAGAGCGCCCAGGGCGCACCCGCTGGCGATGGCCACCGGGAGGTTGCGGCCCGTCCGGACCGGCTCACCCCCCGGTTTGTGCAGCACGAAGCGCTGCCCGTCCGGATCGGGACCGCCCTGCGGCCCGCCGCCGGGTCTGTGCTCGGGAGAGCGGTCATCGCCTCCCGAGTCGCTGGAGGAAGGAGGGGTCACCGGCTAAACCTCGAGCAGTTCCGATTCCTTGTGCTTCAGCAGCTCGTCGACGGAAGCGACGTACTTCGAAGACAGCTCGTCCAGCTCGGCCTGGGCGCGGTGCGCCTCGTCCTCGCCGATGTCGCCGGACTTGACGGCCTTCTCGAAGGTGTCCTTGGCGCGGCGGCGGACGTTGCGGATCGAGACCTTGCCGTCCTCGGCCTTGGTCCGCGCGACCTTGACGTACTCCTTGCGGCGCTCCTCGGACAGATCGGGGAAGACCACGCGGATGACCTGGCCGTCGTCGGAGGGGTTCACACCCAGGTCGCTGTTGCGGATGGCGTTGATGATGTCGGTTCGCGAGTTGACGTCGAACGGCGAGATGACCACCATGCGCGGCTCGGGGACCGAGAAGGAGGCAAGCTGGTTGATCGGCGTCCGGGCGCCGTAGTAGTCGACGGTGATCTTGTTGAAGGTCGCCGGGGTGGGGCGGCCGGTACGGATCGTGGCGAAGTCCTCCTTCGCCACGGTCACGGCCTTCTCCATCTTCTCCTCGGCCTCGAGGAGGGTCTCTTCGATCATGTGGGCGCTCCCTGGTGTCGTGGCTTGCTGTGGTCGCGGAGGCTGTCTAGACCGGGGTCGGCCCGACGATGGTGCCGATCTTCTCACCGCGCACCGCGCGCAGGATGTTGCCCTGGCTCATCAGGTCGAACACCACGATGGGCAACCCGTTGTCCATGCACAGGCTGACCGCGGTGGCGTCCATGACCTTGAGGCCGCGGGTGAGGACCTCGTTGTAGTTGAGCTTGTCGAACTTGACCGCGTCGGGGTTGCGCTGGGGGTCGGAGTCGTAGACCCCGTCGACCTGGGTGCCCTTGAGGACCGCCTGCGCGCCGATCTCCAGCGCGCGCTGGGCGGCGGTGGTGTCGGTCGAGAAGAACGGTGCGCCCAGACCGGCGCCGAAGATGACCACGCGGCCCTTCTCCAGGTGGCGGACGGCGCGGCGGGGGATGTAGGCCTCGGCGACCTGGCTCATGTGGATCGCGGTCTGCACGCGGGTGTCCACACCGAGCCGCTCCAGGAAGTCCTGGAGGGCGAGGCAGTTGATGACGGTGCCGAGCATGCCCATGTAGTCGGCGCGTCCGCGCTCGATGCCGCCCTCGGTGAGCTGGGCCCCGCGGAACATGTTGCCGCCGCCGACGACCACGGCGACCTGGATGCCCTCGGAGACCGCCTCGGCGATGGACTCGGCCACGTACTGGACGACCTCGGTGTCGATGCCCAGGCCGCCACCGCCCGCGAACGCCTCGCCGGAGAGTTTGAGCATCACGCGCTTCCACCCGGAACCGTGCATCGCCGGTTCGGTGCTCGTCGCTTCGTTCACAGCCTGTGGCCTCCCTTGTCGTCCCCGAGCGGCACAGGGTCCCCCGAGTGATCATCGCTGCGGCCGGCCGGGTTCACGCGCCCCGCCACCCGCCCATATCCACCGAAGGTGCCGGGGAGCAGTCTCCCCGGCACCTCCATCATCTCAAAAACCTCAGGCCTGGCCGACCTTGAAGCGGACGAAGCGCTTGACGGTCACGCCGGCCTCGTCGACGACCTTCTGGACCGTCTTCTTGTTCTCCTTGACGAACGGCTGGCCGAGCAGCGTCACGTCCTTGAAGTAACCGTTGAGGCGGCCCTCCACGATCTTGGGGATGGCCTGCTCGGGCTTGCCCTCCTCGCGGGTGGTCTGCTCGGCGATGCGGCGCTCGTTCTCCACGACCTCGGCGGGAACGTCGTCCCGACCGATGTACTGCGGGGCCAGCGCGGCGATCTGCTGGGCGAGGTCCTTGCCGACCTCCTCGTCAGCCTTGTCCAGCTCGACCAGGACGCCCATGGTGGGGGGCAGGTCCGGGTCGGACTTGTGGAGGTAGCTGGCGACGTAGGCGCCCTCGAACTTGGCGAAGCGGCGGAACTCCAGCTTCTCGCCGATGACCGCGCTCTTGGCCTCGATGAAGGCCTGGAGGGTCTTGCCCGGCTCGATCTCGGCGGCGGCGACGGTGGCGAGGTCGTCGCTGTCCTGGGCGGCGACGAAGTCGGCGACCTGGTTGACCAGCGCGATGAACTGGTCGTTCTTGGCGACGAAGTCGGTCTCGCAGTTGAGCTCGACGAGGGTGGCCTTGCCTTCGGACTCCTGCTTGAGGACGACCATGCCCTGGGCGGCGGTGCGCTCGGCGCGCTTGCCGACGTCCTTGGCACCCTTGACGCGCAGGGCCTCGACGGCCTTGTCGAAGTCGCCGTCGGCCTCGGTCAGGGCCTTCTTGCAGGCCATCATGCCGGCGCCGGTCATGTCGCGCAGCTTCTTGACGTCCGCGGCGGTGAAGTTCGCCATGACTGTTCTCGGATTCCCTTGGAGTGGAGAGTCTGTACGGAAAGTGGAGCTGATCCGGTCCCGGGCACCGAGCGGCCGCCCCGCCGGGGGCGGCGGGGCGGCGACGGTGCTCGGAGGCACGGGACTACTCGGCGTCGGGGGCCTTCGCGGGCGCGTCGACCGGGGAGTCCTCGGCGGTGGCCTCGGCCGGGGCCTCGGCGGCGACCTCGTCGGCCGGGGCGACGGCGGCGGTCTCGGCCGGAGCCTGCTCGGCCGCGGTCTCGGCGGCCTCGGCGGTGGCCTGGCCCGAGTCGGCCTTGCCCTCCAGGAGCTCGCGCTCCCACTCGGCCAGGGGCTCCTCGGCGGACTTGCGCTCGCCGGAGGCCTCGGAGGCGCCCGAGCGGGCCATGAGACCGTCGGCGACGGCGTCGGCGACCACGCGGGTGAGCAGGCTGACGCTGCGGATGGCGTCGTCGTTACCCGGGATCGGGTAGTCGACCTCGTCCGGGTCGCAGTTGGTGTCCAGGATGGCCACCACCGGGATGTTCAGCTTGCGAGCCTCGCTGATCGCGATGTGCTCCTTCTTGGTGTCCACGATCCAGACCGCGCTGGGCACGCGGGACATGTCGCGGATACCGCCGAGGGTGCGCTCCAGCTTCTCCTTCTCACGGCGAAGGTTGAGGAGCTCCTTCTTGGTGAGCGAGGAGCCGGCGACGTCGTCGAAGTCGATCTCCTCCAGCTCCTTGAGGCGCTGGAGCCGCTTGTGCACGGTGGAGAAGTTGGTGAGCATGCCGCCCAGCCAGCGCTGGTTGACGTAGGGCATGCCGACGCGGCGGGCCTGCTCGTCGATGGCCTCCTGCGCCTGCTTCTTGGTGCCGACGAACAGGACGGTGCCGCCGTGGGCGACCGTCTGCTTGACGAACTCGTAGGCGCGGTCGATGTAGGCCAGCGACTTCTGGAGGTCGATGATGTAGATGCCGTTGCGCTCGGTGAAGATGAAGCGCTTCATCTTGGGGTTCCAGCGACGGGTCTGGTGCCCGAAGTGGACGCCGCTCTCCAGGAGCTGGCGGATCGTCACGACTGTGGCCATGACCTGGTCCTCCTTGAGGTGGCGGGGAGGGAACCCCGCCCTCGGTTGTTCCTGACGCCCCGGCCGTACCGCCGCACCGCCCGGAGGCGGCGCGGACCGTGGGTGCGGCCCCTCGCTGAGGAGGCTCGTGGACGTGCGTATTGTGATCGGCCCGACGGGCCACAGACGATTCTATCTCCATCGGGAATACGTCGGGACCTGCGCCGCGTCGAGCCCCTTCCGCGGCGGGATCGTCCACAGGCCCGGGCTCCCCCTGGCGTCGCGGCCCCCGCGCCCGGACCCTGGAGGTATGGCCCCCTCGCTGCTCCTGACCCTGTCCCTGGCGCTCTCGCTCCTGTCCCCGCACCACCCCGCCGAGGCCGACTGGCGCTGGCCGGTGGACCCGCCGGTCGAGGTGCTGCGCTCCTTCGACCCGCCCGAACAGCGCTGGCTGTCGGGGCACCTGGGCGTGGACCTGGCCGCGGAACCCGGCCGGGAGGTCCGCGCCGCCGGGGCCGGGCGGGTGCACTTCGCGGGCCGGGTGGCGGGCGCACCGCTGGTGAGCGTGGCGCACGGCGATCTGCGCACCACCTACCTGCCGGTGGAGTCCGACCTGGTCCGCGGCGCCCCGATCGCCCCCGGGGACGTCCTGGGCACGCTCGCCGCCGCACCGCCGCACTGCCCGGACCGCCCCTGCCTGCACTGGGGCCTGCTCCGCGGCGACGACTACCTCGATCCGCTCTCCCTGCTCGGCCTGGCGCGGTTCCGCCTGCTGCCGGTCCCGCCGACCGCGTCGCCGCACGGGCTCGGACGGCCCCGCCGACGCCGTACCGGCCGCGGAGCGGACGGCTTCCGCGCTCCGGGCCGCCCCGCCCTGCGCGGGCGGTGTCGCGTCCGCGTCCTCAAGACCACCGCTGCGGGGGAGGGACGCGGGCGCACGGTAAGCGGACCGGGCGGACCGAGACGGGACCGAGGCGGTGCGGCGAGCGATCAGGCGCGGGGGTGGGCCCGGCGGTAGGTGTCGCGCAGGCGCTCCACGGACACGTGGGTGTAGATCTGCGTGCTGCGCGGGCTGGCGTGGCCGAGGAACTCCTGCACGCTGCGCAGGTCGGCGCCGCCGTTGAGCAGGTGGGTGGCCGCGCTGTGCCGCAGACCGTGCGGCGCGCTGTCAGCGCCGACGGCGCGCAGGTGGGCGTGCACGTCCTCGCGGGCCTGGCGGACGCCGAGGCGGCCGCCCCGCGCCCCCAGGAACAGCGCGGAGCCGCTGGCGGCACCCGCCATCTCCGGGCGCCCGCCGTACAGCCAGGCGTCGAGGGCGTCCAGGGCCGGACCGCCCACGGGGACCGTGCGCTCCTTGGCCCCCTTGCCCAGGACCCGCACGGTATCGCGTTCGCGGTCCACGTCGGCGAGGTCCAGGGCGCACAGCTCTGCGACGCGCACGCCGGTGGCGTAGAGCGTCTCCACCACCGCGCGGCGGCGCAGGCCGACCGGGGTCTGCTCGGCCTCCCCCGCGAACGCCGAGGCGGCCTGGCGCTCGTCGAGCACCGTGGGCAGGGAGCGCTGCTGCGCCGGGCTGGCCAGGCGCGGACCGGGGTCGGCCGCCAGCACGCCCTCGCGGTGCAGGAACCGGGTGAACGCGCGGACCGCGGCCACGCGGCGGGCCACGGTGGCCCGGCCGGCGCCCGCGTCGCGGGCACGGGACAGCCATCCGCGCACCAGGTCCACGTCCAGGTCCCGCACGCCCCGTCCCCGCTCCTCCAGGTGTGCCAGGAGGGAGCGCAGGTCGGCCAAGTAGCCGCGCACGGTGTGGGGCGAGCGCCCCAGCTCGCCCGACAGGTGCGCGGCGAAGCGCTCCAGCACGCCTACCTCCCGGAAGGCAGGCAGGCGACCCCCTCGACCTCCACGAGGTAGGTGGGGTCGACCAGACCGCTCACCTCCACCAGGGAAGCTGCGGGCGGGTGTCCGTCGGGCAGGCACTCGGCCAGGGCAGAGCGGAACTCCTCCAGGTCGGAGATGTGGCGCAGGTAGTAGGTGAGCTTGACCAGGTGGCCCAGGTCCGCGCCGTGGCGGGACAGGACGGCCTCCAGGTTGCGGAAGATCTGGCGCGTCTGCCCCCCGACGTCTCCGGCGACCTCTCCCCCGGGCCCCTCGGGGGTCTGTCCGGAGACGAACAGCAGCGGCCCGTCCGCCACCAGGGCGTCACTGTAGGGTTTGGTCATGGCGTCACCGTACCCGCCCCGCGGGGTGCGCTACCGTCGCCGCGCGCCGGTCCGCGTGCCGCCCCCGGCCGGGGCCCGTGTACCGGCTTCGCCTCCCCGCGCGCCGGAGGGCCCCACGGACCGGAGCGGGACGCGGAGCGTACGCGGCGGGCGGGACGCCTCTGCGCCGGACCGGACAGGCCGAGGCCGTCCACGGCTCCTCACCGCCCCGGCCCCGCAGCGCTCCGGCGGCCCCCGACCTCTCCGTACCGTCGGCGGACGCTGTGAGCGGGCCGCTGGCCGCGACCGCCCGTGCGCGCTCACTGCGGCAGCCGCCAGCCCGCGGGACAGCGCTCCACCAGCCCGGCCGCGGCCAGCATCCCCAGGGAGCGCAGGGTCCTCTCCAGGCGGGTCCCGCTGGCCACGGCGATCACCGCCGGTCCGGCACCGGACCGGGGCACCGCCGCCAGGACCCGGGCGCTGTCCTGGTCGAGCTCGGCCGACACCCGCAGCGGCCCGGACTCCGGCGGCAGCTCCCCCAGTGCGCTCACCTGGGCGACGACGTCGTCCGCGCAGGTGACGCAGCCCGCGTTCCAGTCGCGGAGCAGCAGGTGGCAGCCCGCGGACATCGCCGAGGTGACCGGGCCGGGGACCGCCATCAGCACCCGGTTGAGCTCAGCGGCGTGCGAGGCGGTGTTCAGCGCCCCGCTGCGCCGTCCGGCCTCCACCACCACCGTGCCCGGTGTGAGCGCGGCGATCAGCCGGTTGCGGACCAGGAAGTCCGGTGCGCGCGGGGTGGCGCCCGCCGGCCGCTCGCTCACCAGCGCCCCGGTGCGGGCGACGTCGGCGAACAGGCCCGCGTGCCCGCGCGGGTAGTCCACGTCCAGCCCACAGGCCAGCACCACGACCGTGCCCCCGTGGGCCTGGGCCGCCCGGTGCGCGGCCCCGTCGATCCCGTAGGCCCCGCCGGAGACCACCACGACCGCGCGCTCGGCCAGTTCGTAGGCCATCTCCGCCGCCACGTGCTCCCCGTAGGACGTGGCCGAGCGCGCGCCCACCACGGCCACAGAGCGCAGGCACAGGTGACGCAGGTCCCCCGCGCCGCGCACCCACAGTCCGTGCGGGCGCCGCCCGCCGGGCAGGTCCAGCTCGTCGAGGCGGCCGGGCCACTCGGGGTCCCGCGGTGCCACGAAGCGGATGCCGGACGCCGCCGAGTCGCCGAGCAGTCCGTCGGGGTCCACCGTCCGTGCCGCGGCGCCCCACCGCGCCCACCTGCGTTGCAGCAGGGTCTGCGCCTCCGGCCGCGGGCCGTCCTCCCCGGCTCCGACGGGCACCGGTGGCGGGTGCGCCCCCGCCACCAGCAGCGCCCACACCCGTTCCGCGCCGTGCTCGGCGAGCATCGCGCCCAGCCACGGATCCCCCGGCGGGGCCACCGCCGTCAGGCAGGCCCGCGCCCGCGCGTCCGCCTCGTCCTCCGCGTCCCGCACCGTTCCCCCGCTCCCCTTCTCCGTGTCCGTGCTCACCACGCGCGCCCCGCCCAGAGCGCGAAGGCGTAGGCCGCCTCCTCCTCGCCGGGGCGGTCCCGGTCGGCGAGGTCGGCCAGGGTCCAGGCGACCCTCAGTGCGCGGTCCACCCCCCGGGCGCTGATCTGTCCGAGGTCCATCGCTCTGCCCAGCACCCGCAGTGCGGAGGACTCCACCGGGAACTCCCTGCGCAGCGGCGCCCCGGGGATGGCCGCGTTGGTGGTCCAGGGCGTGTGCGCCAGCCGCTCGGCGGCGCGGGCGCGGGCCTTCTCCACCCGGGCGGCCACCACCTCGGAGGACTCGGCGAAGACGCGGTCGGCGAGCAGCTCGGCCCTCGACACCGGTTGCAGCTCCACCTTGAGGTCGATCCGATCCAGCAGGGGCCCGGACAGGCGGGAGAAGTAGCGGCGCCGCTCACCGGCGGGACAGGTGCACAGGGCGCCGGGTTTGGCGCAGGGGCAGGGATTGGCGGCCATCACGAGCTGGAAGCGGGCCGGGAAGGTCACCGTCGAGGAGGCCCGGGCCAGGACCACCTCGCCGCGCTCCAGGGGTTCGCGCAGGGAGTCCAGCACCCCGCGCCCGAACTGCGGGGCCTCGTCGACGAAGAGCACGCCGCGGTGGGCCTTGGACACCCAGCCGGGCGTGGGGTAGCCGCTGCCGCCGCCGATGATCGAGGCCCGGGTGGAGGTGTGGTGCGGCGCCGCGAAGGGGGGAGCGGTGACAAGGGGGGCGCCGGGCGGCAGCATGCCCGCCACCGAGTGGATCGCGGTGGCCTCCAGAGCCTCGGCTGGGCTGAGCGGGGGCAGCACGGTGGGCAGGCGTTCGGCGAGCAGGCTCTTGCCGGTGCCGGGAGGTCCCAGCATCATGAGGTTGTGGCCTCCGGCCGCGGCGATCTCCACCGCGCGTCGGGCCACCGGCTGGCCCAGGACGTCGGACAGGTCTGGCCCCTGGCCGCGCGGCTCCCGGGGGCGGGGCACGGCCTCCTCCTCGTGCGCCTCGGGGGAGTACTCCCCGCGCAGCCACCGGCACAGGTCCATCAGGCTGTCCACCGCCGTCACCTCGGCGCCCGGCACCAGCCGGGCCTCGGCGGCGTTCCCCCGCGCGACGACGAACCTGCGGTAGCCCTGCTCGGCGGCCGACACGACCGCCGGGAGGACCCCCAGCACCGGCCGCGCCCGGCCGTCCAGGCCCAGTTCGGCGATGAGGACGCTGTCCTGCAGCCGCTCCACCGGCACCGAGCCCGCCGCCGCCAGGACGGCGGCGGCGATGGCCAGGTCGAACAGGCTCCCGGACTTGGGCAGGCTGGCCGGGGACAGGCTGATGACGATCTGGCCGCTGGGCCACTCCTCGCCGCTGTTGACGACGGCGGCGCGGATGCGGTCCCTGGCCTCACGGAGCGCGGCGTCGGGCAGCCCCACCAGGGTCACCCCGAAGTCGCCGCCGCCCAGGTGCACCTCCACCTCGACGATGTGCCCCCGGACGCCCAGCAGGGCGATGCAGCGGGTGCGGGCGAGCGTCATCATGCCATCCCCCGCTCATGGGAGACGAACACGCGCCCGCCGCTGATCAGGACGCAGACGCCGTCCACGCGCAGGGGGTGGGAGGACACCCGGTGCCGGACCGCCCAGGCGTGCCCGAGGCGGCGCAGGCGGCGCCGCTTGTCGGGGGTGATGGCCTCCACCGGGTGCCCGTACCGGACGGAGGTACGCGTCTTGACCTCCGCGACGACCAGCACGGGGCCGTCCCGGGCCACGATGTCGATCTCCCCGTCGGGGATGCGCCAGTTGCGGGCGACCACCCGCATCCCGGCGCGTCGGAGGAAGGCCACGGCGAGGTCCTCGCCACGGCCGCCCAGCGTCCTTCGGTACTCGGCCCACCGGTCCATGGTCGACCACCTCCCGTAACCACGGTCGGTGATCGCCGTTCACGGCGCCAGGGCCTGTCCCCTCCTGTGGAAAAGACCGGCGTCGTCCGGGGGCGCGTCCCGGGGGCCGGAACCCGGGGGTCTCCCCGGCCGCCCGGCGGCCGGATCAGCTCTGCGCGCCGCCCTCGGCGGGCGGCATCTCCAGGTCGGCCTTGGTGATCTCCTCGACGTTGACGTCCTTGAACGTCACCACGCGAACGTTGCGGACGAACCTGGCCGGACGGTACATGTCCCAGACCCAGGCGTCCTCCATCACGACCTCGAAGTACATCTCCCCGTTCTCGGTCGAACGCGGCTGGAGGTCGACGTGGTTGGTGAGGTAGAACCGCCGCTCGGTCTCCACCACGTAGCTGAACAGACCGACGACGTCGCGGTACTCGCGATAGAGCTGGAGCTCCATCTCGGCCTCGTACTTCTCCAGGTCCTCAGAACTCATCCACGCGCTCGCTTTCGTCGCACTCTCCGGTCGTGGTGTGCCGGTCCCCTTCCACCCGGACACCGCCGACGGCCGGGATGTTCCCGGTCGAGGGCGGCCCCGCGCGTCGGGGACGCCGATACCGTCCAGCCTCCATCATGCGTCACGGAAGGGCCCCGTGTACTCCGCCGTGAGGATTTTCTCGCCGGACCGCCCGCGGCGCGTCACCCGTCCGCGGCGTTGAGCTCCTCGAAGGACTCCGGGACGCTGAGCGGGCCGACCTGGCCGAACGGCCAGATGATCACGAAGGCCCGCCCCACGACGTGGTCGATCGGGACCGCACCGCCGCCGGGGTTGTTCTGGTTGAGCCGCGAGTCGGAGGAGATCGCCCGGTGGTCCCCCATCAGCCACAGGTGTCCCTCGGGCACCTCGATCGGGCCGAACTCGGTGTGCGTGGCCACGCTGCCCGGGTACAGGTAGGCCTCCTCGTCGAGGGGGACCCCGTTGACCAGGACGCGGTTCTGCTCGTCGCAGCACTCCACGGTGTCACCCGGCAGGCCGATGACCCGCTTGATGTACTCCTTGCCCGTGGGCGCCGCGCCAAGCTGCTGCTGCACCCACGTGAACCCGGCCGAGACGGGGTTGGTGGGCTCCGGGACCGACACGGTGTTCGGGTCGTCCCAGGACCCGTTGCCGTCGAAGACGACCACCTCGCCGCGCTCGATGTCGCGGAGCTGGTAGACGACCTTGTTGACGAGCACCCGGTCGCCGACGAGGAGGGTGTTCTCCATAGAGGTGGAGGGGATGTAGAAGGCCTGCACCAGCCAGGTCCTGATCACGAACGCCAGGACCACGGCGATCACGATCAGGACGGGGAGTTCCTTCCAGAACGACCCCTTCTTCTCGGTGCTCTGGGACTTGCTCATCTCGTCGTCCGCCCCCTCCTCCGACTCCTCGCCGTCGGTACCGGAGACAGCACTGGCTCCCGAGCTCTCATGAGCTCGGGAGCCAGTGGCGGAGTCGTGCTCCTCCGGACCGGGCTGGGCGGATTCCTCGTCCTGGACCCCGTCCGAGCCGAGGTCCTTCTCGTCTTTGCTCATCGAGCCGAAGCCTATCCTGCCTCCCTGGCGGGAGCGGAGAGATTCGACACGGAAAAACGCCGGGAGGAAGCCCCGGGCCACCCGGTCGCGGACTAGCGGCGCTCGCGGATGCGGGCGGCCTTGCCTCGCAGGTCGCGCAGGTAGTACAGCTTGGCGCGACGCACGCGGCCGCGTGCGGCGACCTCGTACTTCTCGATGGCCGGGGTGTGGATCGGGAAGGTGCGCTCCACGCCCACGCCGTAGCTCACCTTGCGGATGGTGAAGGTCTCGCGGTTGCCCGAGCCCTGGCGGCGGATGACGACGCCCTTGAAGACCTGGACACGGGTACGGTTGCCCTCGGTCACACGGACGTGGACGTTGAGGGTGTCACCCGGACGGAACTCCGGGACGTCGGAACGAAGCTGGGCCTTCTCCAGCTCCTGAATGGCGGTGTGCATCTCGCGAATCCTCATCGATAGCGCTCCGCGTCCTGCTCCCCGGCGGGGAGGGGGTACGCGGGCGAGGGCCCGAATGGGTCTGTACTGTCGAACCGCCCGGGTGACCGTCACAGAGGCCGACGTCGTACCGCCGGCATGCGGATGCCGCCGGTCACCGAGGGGAACCCACCCAGTTTGCCACATCTCAGGTGGCGTCTCGAACGGCCTCCTCGGCCAGGACCTCCCGGTCGCGCCGGTCCAGCGCCTCCTCGGGCAGGGCCTCCACCAGGTCCGGGCGGTTGCGCGCGGTCTTGCGCAGGGCCTGGTCGCGGCGCCAGCGGTCCACCGCGCCGTGGTTGCCCGACAGCAGCACCGGCGGCACCTCCCGGCCCCGCCAGGAGGCGGGCTTGGTGTAGACGGACCCCTCCACGAGGTTCTCCATGCCGCCGGAGGCGAAGGAGTCCTGCACCGCGGACTCGGTGTTGCCGAGGACGCCCGGCAGCAGCCGGGTGATCGCCTCGACCATCACCAGTGTCGCGGACTCGCCGCCGTTGAGCACGTAGTCGCCGATGCTGACCTCCTCTACGGGCATCCGCTCCGCGGCGTCAGCCGCGACCCGCGAGTCGATGCCCTCGTAGCGGCCGCAGCCGAAGACCAGCCGCTCCTCCTTGGCCAGGCGCTCGGCGTCGGCCTGCCGGAAGGGGCGGCCGCTGGGAGTGGGCAGGATCAGCCGCGCGGAGCCCTCCCCCACGACCCCGTCCAGCGCCTCGCCCCACGGCTCGGGCTTCATCACCATGCCCGGGCCGCCGCCGTAGGGGGTGTCGTCCACGGTGTTGTGGCGGTCGTGGGTCCACGAGCGCAGGTCGTGCACGCGAACGTCGAGCAGCCCGGACACGCGGGCCCTGCCGATCAGGGACAGGTCCAGGGGGCCGAAGTACTCGGGGAAGATGCTGATGATGTCGATACGCACGGCGCGCCCCTTCAGTCGGCGAGGTCGAGCAGGCCGGGCGGCGGGTCGATGACGATCCGGCCACCGGCCACGTCCACCTCGGGGACCAGGGCCGCCACGAAGGGCACGAGCACCTCCGCGCCGTCCGGGGTGGTCACCACCAGGAGGTCCTGCGCGTGGTGGAGCACATCCGCGACCGTGCCGACCGGCTCCGCGCCGGTGGTCACCGCGGCCAGGCCGATGAGTTCGTGGTCGTGGAACTCGTCCGGGTCGTCCAGCGGCGGGATGTCCTCCGAGTCCACGAGCAGGGCGGTACCGCGCAGCCCCTCCGCGGCGTCGCGATCGGCCACGCCCTCGAAGCGCACGAGCAGGCGGCCGCTGTGGCGGCGTGTGGAGACGACGGTGAGCGGACCGGTCCCGGCCGGGTCGGTGTCCAGCACGGAGCCGTCGGCGAACCGGGCCGAGGGGTCGTCCGTGCGTACGTCCACGGCGACGTCGCCGCGGACTCCGTGCGCACGGCCGATCCGGCCGACAACGAGTCGCATGGGGATTCTTCCTTCCGCCCCTCGGGGGGTGAGAAAACTGTGCCCGGGACCGGGCGCGTGCGGTGGGCACGGGCCCCGGGGTCCCGGGCACGGGTGCGGGGCGCCGACCGCTGGCGGTCGGCGCCCCGAGAGGCGCGTCAGCGCACTTCGTGCAGGTCCAGCAGGTCCACGCGGACGTAGCGGCCCCCGGCCAGGGCGCCGATGACGGTCCGCAGGGACTTGGCGGTGCGGCCGTTGCGGCCGATCACCTTGCCGAGGTCGTCGGGATGGACCCGGACCTCCAGGACTTTGCCCTTGCGGAGCCTCTTGGCTCTCACCTGGACGTCGTCGGAGTTCGCAACGATCCCCTTCACGAGGTGCTCAAGCGCCTCTTCAAGCACGTCAGGCCTCGCCCTCGGACTTCTCAGTCTCGGTGGTCTCAGCGGTCTCGGCGGGCTTGTCCGCCTTGTCCGCCTTGTCCGCCTTCTTCTCGGACTTGCGGCCCTTGCCCTTGCCCTCGGCGCCGGGGAGCACGAGCTCCTTCAGAGCGGCCTGGAAGGCGGCTTCCTTGGCCTCGGGGTCCTTGGCCTCGGCGACCTGGAGCGGAGCCGGGGCGGGCAGGCCCTTGAACTTCTGCCAGTCACCGGTCTTGCGCAGGAGGACCTTGACCGCGTCGGAGGGCTGGGCGCCCACGGACAGCCAGTACTGGGCCCGCTCGGAGTCGACCTCGATGAAGCTCGGGTGCTCCTTGGGGTGGTACTTGCCGATCTCCTCGATCGCCTTGCCGTCCCGCTTGGTGCGGGCGTCGGCGACGATGATGCGGTACTGGGGCGTACGGATCTTGCCCATACGCTTGAGCTTCAGTTTGACAGCCACTGGAGTGGTCTTCTCCCGATTAACGGTGTAAGGCGCCCGGCGGCGAAACCACGTGGGGTTGCGGCACCCGACGGGACAGACGTGGGTGGCGGGCTAGTTAGAGGGCTGGCCCGGCACCGTTAGTCGACTACTCATTGTGCCAGACGCGGACGTGTTCCCCGGACACGACACCGGCGACACCCGCGCACGGATCGGTGGCGGACACGGAGACGGCCCGTCCCCGGAACGTGGACGGGCCGCCCCGCCCGGTCTCCCGGGCGGCGCCAACCGCCCGCCTCCGAGGAGGCGGGCACGCGGGCGGGCCCTGGGCCCGCCCGCGTCCGCGGTGCGGTCGGCTGCGCCACACGCATGGTAGCGCTCGGCCGACGGGCGCGAGGTCCGGTACCGGCCGCGCCTACTTCTTGGGCAGCTTGAAGTTGGACAGGTCGGGCATGTTGGGGCCGCCGAAGCCGGGCGGGAGCGTGGGCTGGCCGCCGCCCCCCAGGCCCGGAGGCAGCTGCGGCGGCTGCTGGCCGCCCTCCTCCTGGCGGCGCTGGCGCTCGGCCGCACGGTCGGCCTCCTGCTGGCGGGCCTTCATCGGGTTGCCGCTGCGCTGCTTGCCCTTCTTGGCCTTCTTCGCCTGGGCCTTGGCCTTCTTGCGGTTGGCGCCGCCCATGCCCGGCATCCCGGGCATACCCGGCATGCCGCCGCTCTTCATCTTGCGCATCATCTTCTGCGCCTCGAAGAAGCGGGTGACCAGACCGTTGACATCGCTGACCTGGGTGCCCGAACCGTTGGCGATGCGCAGGCGGCGCGAGCCGTTGATCATCTTGGGGTTGGCGCGCTCGCCCGGGGTCATCGACTGGATGACGGCCTGGATGCGGTCCAGGTCCTTGTCGTCGATGCTGTCGATCTGCTCGCGCATCTGGCCCATGCCGGGCATCATGCCGAGCAGGTTGCCGATCGGGCCCAGCTTGCGGACCATCTGCATCTGCTGGAGGAAGTCGTCGAGCGTGAAGTCCTCGTCCGACGCCATGGTCGAGGCCATCTTCTCGACCTCGGCCTCGTCGAACGTGCGCTGGGCCTGTTCGATGAGGGTGAGGACGTCACCCATGTCCAGGATGCGCGAGGCCATCCGGTCCGGGTGGAAGAGGTCGAAGTCCTCCAGCTTCTCGCCGGTGGACGCGAACATGATGGGGCGGCCGGTGATGTGGCGGATGGACAGGGCCGCGCCGCCGCGCGCGTCGCCGTCGAGCTTGGTGAGCGCGACCGCGTCGTAGCCGACCCCGTCGAGGAAGGCCTGCGCGGTGTTGACCGCGTCCTGGCCGATCATCGCGTCGACGACGAAGAGGATCTCGTCCGGGTCGACCGCGTCGCGGATGTCCGCGGCCTGCTGCATCATCTCGCTGTCCACGCCGAGGCGGCCAGCGGTGTCGATGATCACCACGTTGTGGTTGTTGCGGCGGGCGTGCTCGACGGACTCGCGGGCGACCCGGACGGGGTCGCCGACGCCGTTGCCGGGCTCGGGCGCGAACACGGGGGTACCGGCGCGCTCACCGACCACCTGGAGCTGCGTGACGGCGTTGGGGCGCTGGAGGTCGGCGGCGACCAGCAGCGGCGTGTTGCGGTCGGCGGCCAGCCACCGCGCGAGCTTGCCCGCCAGGGTGGTCTTACCGGCGCCCTGGAGGCCCGCGAGCATGATCACGGTCGGCGGGTTCTTGGCGAAGCGGATCTGCCGGGTCTCGCCGCCGAGGATCCCGACCAGTTCCTCGTTGACGATCTTGATGACCTGCTGGGCCGGGTTGAGGGCCTTGGAGACCTCCTCGCCCCGGGCGCGCTCCTTGATCCGCGCGATGAACTCGCGGACCACCGGCAGCGCGACGTCCGCCTCCAGCAGCGCGAGACGGATCTCCCGCGCGGTCGCGTTGATGTCCTCCTCGGACAGGCGCCCTTTACCGCGCAGCGAGGAGAAGACCGATGTCAGCCGGTCGGAAAGCGTCTCGAACACGAGTGTGGCCAGTCCTTCGTCTCGGAGTTGGTCTCCCAGCCTACCGGGCCGGGATCACCTCGCAGTATCACGAGGCGGGCGGGGCCGGAACAACGCCGAGGGCGGGGACGCCGTCCCCGCCCTCGGCCGCCGTGCGCTCGGGGCCGCGCCCCGCGGGTACCTCTAGTCGCCCTCTTCCCCGGCCGTCTCCGACGCCTCCTCAGAGGGGGAGGCCCCACCCGACAGCGTGGCCTCGCGCTGCTCGGCGAGGGCCGCCAGCATCTCCTCCTGCTGGCCGCCGGTCAGGCCGCGGGTGGAAAGCTGTGCCTCACCGTCGATGGGGTAGGTCTGCTGGACGGAGCTGACGATGTTGTAGTCGGCGCTGCACGAGAGCTCCAGCGTGCCGCCCGCCTCCAGGGTGCCGCTGTCCTCGCAGTTCTGCTCGCCGATGTCGGCGTTGCTGAAGGTGACGTCCATGCTCACGGCCACCTCGCCGCTGCCGTCGCCGCCCGCGTCGCGCACGGTCCCGGTCCAGGTGCAGTTGGGCCCGTCCTCGCACGTCATGGATGGGCTGCCCTCCCAGCCGACCTCGATGCGGGCGTCCCGGGAGGAGGTCAGCTCCTCCTCGGTGGCGGTGGTGACGCCGTCGTAGAGCTCCTCGACAGCGGCGGTCTCGGCCTCGGCCAGGTCCAGGCGGACCTGGGGGCCGGTCTCGGCCTCCTCGGGGACGAGCTCCTCGATGGCGATGCGCTGGATCTGGCCGGTCTCGGCGTTGATCCAGACCTGGTTGCGCTCGCCCGCCAGGTCGATCCGGTGGGTGAGCGTGCCGTCCAGGTTCTCCTCGACCGCCTCCTCCGAGTCCAGCTCGATGCCGCCCAGGATGGCGGAGAGCTCCGGCGGGGCCAGGGAGGCGCTCGGGTTGAACCCGGCCTGGGCCGAGGAGGCCCGCACCCAGTTCCCGTCGAAGTCGTCGAAGTCGGGGCTGAAGACACCCTGGTCGAGCCAGAAGTCCTCCGCGGCGCGCAGGAACATCCTGCCGTCCGCGCTGATCAGCTCGGCCTCGATGCCGTTGGCGCGGACGGTGCCGCTGGCCGTGCCGCCGTCGGCGACGGTCAGCGAGGCGTCGCGCACGTCGGCGGAGCCGACGCTCTCGGCCACCTGCCCGGTGGCGGTGAGCGCCGGGTAGGCGGCCAGGTCGGCCAGGGCCTGCTCCATCAGCGGCGCGGCGGCCACCGGCTCGGCGGCCTCCGGGCTGGGCTCCTCCTCGCCGCCGCCCCCGGGGCGCAGGTGGCTGAGGTCGATGGAGCAGCCGGACAGGCCGAGGGCGACGACCGCGCCCGCGGCGGCGAGGGCCACGCGCCCGCCTCTGCGACCCGTGATGTGACTAACCGGCGCCATCTTGCCTCCTGACCCCGACATGTGGGGCACTGTACGAATCAGCATGGTTTCCGGGTGGACGGCGGGGTGGACGCGCCGATCCCCGACCCGTTCCTGGTGTGGGATGCGCATGCGCGGCTCCCGGTTGTGCCGCGGGCCCCTTGTTCGGTGGGAGCCGGGAACGGGGCCGCCCGCGTGGCGGAGCCGTCGGTCGGGCGCCGTGCGCCCGGGCTCTACCGCCTTACCGCTCAGAGGGTACCGAACGGATACACAGGCCACAGCCAATACGGTGTCAGAAATGCTCATATATGCCATGAAAAGTGGCTGAGCACACGAACGGGGCTGACGGAGATCTCTCTCCGTCAGCCCCTGGACACCTCGCCGGGTCAGTGGCGCAAGGCCCGCGGCCTCGACGCTGAGGTCTAGGCCTTGGCCTTCGGCGAGGCCGTCTCCCCGCCCGGAGGCGTCGGCAGGGAGACCGCTTCCGTCGCGTCCTCGAGCTCGTCGAGTTCGTCGAAGGCGTAGGCGGACTCGGCGTGCAGCTCGTGGTCGAGCCCGTTGGTCTCCACCTCCTCGGGGATGCGGAACCCGATGACGAGGTGGATGACCTTGGCGATGACCCAGGTGACGGCGAAGGAGTAGAGCATGACGCCGATGACGGCGATGGCCTGAACGGCCAGCAGGCCGACGCCGCCGCCGTAGAGCAGGCCGTCGGAGCCGCCCGCCACACCCGCGGCGACGAGTCCGAGGACCAGGGAGCCGACGATGCCGCCGACCATGTGGATGCCCACCACGTCGAGCGCGTCGTCGTACTTGAACTTGAACTTCCAGCTGATGGCGTAGGCGCAGACCGCGCCGGAGAGCAGGCCGACGGCGATGGCGCCGAGCGGCGTGACGTTGGCGGCGGCCGGGGTGATGGCGACCAGGCCCGCGACGGCGCCGGAGGCGAAGCCCAGCGCGCTGACCTTGCCGTAGCGGATGCGCTCGACGAGCATCCAAGCACCGGTGGCGGCGGCGGTGGCGACCTGGGTGTTGACCAGGGCCAGGGCGGCAGTGCCGTCGGCGGCGTAGGCGGAGCCCGCGTTGAAGCCGAACCAGCCGAACCACAGGAGCGCGGTGCCCAGCAGGACGAACGGCAGGTTGTGGGGGCGCATCGACTCCGAGCCGAAGCCCTTGCGGCGGCCCAGGACGAAGGTCAGGGCCAGCGCGGCGGCGCCGGCGTTGATGTGCACCGCGGTGCCGCCCGCGAAGTCGATGACCGTGTAGCCGCCGATCTCCAGCTGCTCGATCCAGCCCTCGCCCCAGACCCAGTGTGCGACGGGGAAGTAGACGAGGAGCGCCCAGACCGGGACGAACAGCAGCCAGGCGCCGAACTTGGCGCGGTCGGCGATGGCGCCGCTGATGAGGGCCACGGTGATGACCGCGAACATCATCTGGAACCCGGCGTCGACCAGCAGCGGGTAGCCGCCGGTGCCGTCCTCGGCCGCGGGCTCGATCTCACCGATCAGGTTGGACAGGCCGACGTAGTCCAGGCCGCCGATGAAGGTGTCGAGCGCCCCGGGCCCGTCGGAGTAGGTGAGCGAGTGGCCGATGACGACCCAGAGCACGCTCACGACCGCGATGCTCGCGAAGCTCATCAGCATCATGTTGAGGACGCTCTTGGCCCGTGACATGCCTCCGTAGAAGAAGGCCAGGCCCGGGGTCATGAGCATCACGAGCGCTGCGCTGATCAGCAGCCACGCCGTGTTGCCGGAGTCAATCATTGCGTCGCCTCCATAGGACGGACGGGGGATTGTGTCTGTGAGGGCGGCGGTCAGCGAGCGCATCATCGGGCCCGATGCAGAACACCACGCAGGCAACTGTCGGACCGGGGTGTTTCTCGCCAGGGCCAGGTGTGTTGCGCGCCGGTAAAAGGACAGACGGCAGTGTTAAGGCGTCATGAACCGAAGCCGCAGTACGCGCGAACGCACGTGCACCGTCGCAGAGCGACCCCCGTCACACCACCGGAGAGCGATTAAACGACTGCGGAAGGTGACATCTCACGGGATCGGCGGGGGCGCGGTCGGGTACCGGCGCCCGCGCGTTGCACCGGGGTTTCCGTCACGTGTCGTGCGCCACATCCGCGTTCCGGCCGCCGAAGGCCCGGTCGGAGAGGCGCGGACACCAGGAGAGCGGGCGCGAAAAGGCCGGACACCCCTGCGGATGTCCGGCCGTGCGTCGTGGTGTCCCCCGTCACTCCGTGGACAGGATCGCGTCCACGAAGACCTCGGGATCGAAGGGGGCCAGGTCGTCGGGGCCCTCCCCGAGCCCGACCAGCTTGACCGGCACGCCCAGTTCGCGCTGGACCTGCACGATGATGCCGCCCTTGGCGGTGCCGTCGAGCTTGGTCAGGGCGATGCCGGTGACGTTGACGACCTCGCCGAACACCCGGGCCTGGCGCAGGCCGTTCTGCCCGGTCGTCGCGTCCAGGACGAGCAGGACCTCGTCCACCTGGGACTTCTTCTCCACGACCCGCTTGACCTTGCCCAGCTCGTCCATGAGCCCCGTCTTGGTGTGCAGGCGTCCGGCGGTGTCGATGATGACGGTGTCGGCGCCCTCCTCGACGCCCCGCGCCACGGCGTCGAAGGCAACGCTGGCGGGGTCGGCGCCCTCCTCCTTGCGCACGACCGGGGCGCCCACGCGGCTGCCCCAGGTCTCCAGCTGCTCGGTGGCGGCGGCGCGGAAGGTGTCGGCGGCGCCGAGCACGACGCTGCGGCCGTCGCCGACCAGGACGCGGGCCAGCTTGCCGGTGGTGGTGGTCTTGCCGGTGCCGTTGACCCCGACGACCATGACCACGCCCGGGCGCCCGCCGTGCGGGCCGGTGCGCACGGCTCGGTCGGCCTCGGTGGTGATCTGGGCGAGCAGCTCCTCGCGCAGCAGCGCCCGCACGTCCTCCGTGCCGCGGGTGCCCAGGACCTTGACCCGGGTACGCAGGTTCTCCACGATCTGCGCGGCGGAGGCCACGCCGATGTCGGCGGTGATGAGGGTGTCCTCTATCTCCTCCCAGGTGTCCTCGTCCAGGGAGTCGGAGGACAGGAGGTTGAGCAGGCCCTTGCCGAAGGCGTTCTGCGAGCGGGCCAGGCGCGCGCGCAGGCGGACCATGCGCCCGGCCGACGGCGGCGGGGTCTCCAGCTCCGGAGGGGCGGGCTCGACGGTCTCCCGCACGGGCGGAGGCGCCTGGGCGGGGGGCGTGCTGACGGTCCCCGAGTCCCGTTCCCGGTCCTCCACGGCGGTGGCCCCGGCGGCGCCGCCGGTGGGTTCGGGTTCGGTCTCGTCCTTGCCCGGTTCGACCGAGCGCCGGGTCGTGACCAGGAAGAACCCACCGGCGGCCAGGAGCACGACGGCGATGATGATGGCGACGAGCAAGGTGATGTCCATAGCACCTTCCAGTGTTCCAGAGTGTGCGACGCGTTCGCGTCACGGCCGGGTGGCGCGCTGAGAACGAAGCGGGTACCGGTGAACCCCTCCCCTTCCCGAACGCCCCGGAACCACCGGCGACAGCGGGGGCTCAGGTGCCGCGGTGGCGCGTGGTGCGCAGGATGAGCACGAAGAAGGGCGCGCCGAGGAAGGCGGTGACCACGCCGATGGGCAGTTCCGCGGGGGCGACGAGGGTCCGGGCGACGATGTCCACCAGGACCAGGAAGGCGCCGCCGAGGAGCACGGTGACCGGCAGGATCGCCCGGTAGTTGGAGCCCACCAGGCGGCGCACGACGTGCGGGACGACGATCCCCACGAAGCCGATCAGACCGCTCACCGACACCGCGGCGGCCGTGGCCAGGGACGCGGCGCTGATCACCACGATGCGCACTGCGGCCGGATTCAGTCCCAGGCTGACCGCCTTGTCGTCGCCCAGGGCGAGCATGTCCAGCAGGTAGCCGCTGGCCAGCAGGACGACCAGCCCGACCACCGCGTACGGGGCGACCAGCCGCACGTCGTCCCAGCCGCCCCTGCCGAGTCCGCCGAGCAGCCAGGCGAAGATGCGCTGGAGTTCGTCCACGCCCATCTGCTGGACGAGGGTCTGGGCGGCGGACAGGAACGAGGAGACGGCCACGCCCGCCAGGACGAGCGCGGCGGTGCCGCCCCCGCCCGCGGTGGACCCGAGCAGGTAGGCGGCGGCCACTCCGAGCAGTGCGCCCGCGAACGCGGCGACCGGGACAAGGGCGCGCGGGGAGTCGCTGAACTGCGCGCCGAAGACGATGACCGTCGTAGCGCCGAGCCCCGCCCCGGCGGCGGCGCCGAGGAGGTAGGGGTCGGCCAGCGGGTTGCGGAAAACGCCCTGGTAGGCGCCGCCCGCGGTAGCCAGGAGGGCACCGACGAGCGCGCCCATCACCACGCGCGGCAGGCGCAGCTCCACCAGGACGGCCGCCTCCCGTTCGGTGAGGGGGGACCGCGTACCGAACGGCAGGAGGCTGAGCAGGTGCCGGGCGATGTCGGCCGAGGAGAGGGAGGCAGCTCCGGCGGAGACGCCGAGCAGGGCCGCCGCGAGCAGCACGGCCAGCCCGCCCGCGACCCACCCCAGCGCAAGGCCGGCACCGCCCCGCACGTCAGTCCGCCGCGTTCTCGGTGACGGCCCGGCCGACCAGCTCGGCGAACTCGACCACGCGCGGCCCCCAGCGGGAGGCGATGTCGGCGTCGAGCAGGTGGACGGCGTCGTTCTCCACGGCGGTGACGGTGTCGAAGGCGGGGCGCCCGGCCACGTCGGCGACCGTCGACTCGTCCCCGTAGGACAGGAAGATCAGGTCCGGGTTCTGCTCCACGACGTACTCCTGGGAAAGCTGCGGGTAGCCGGCCGCGGCCCCGTCGGCGTCTGCCGCGTCGGCGATGTTGACCAGGCCGAAGGCGGCGTAGACCTGGCCGACGAAGGTGTCGGAGGTGGCGGCGTAGGAGGTCTCGTCGAGCTCCTGGTAGAAGGACAGGCCGACGTCGCGGGTCTCCTCGCACACGCCCTCGACGATCGCGTTGAACTCGTCCTCGACCCGGGTGGCCTCGGTGTCGGCCTCCTCGGTGTGGCCGGTGACGTCGCCGAGCATGCGGATCTGGGCGTAGGTGTCCTCGAGGTCCTGGGCGGCGTCCAGGACGAGCGACGGGACACCGACGTCCTCCAGTTGTTCGGCGGTCGCCTCGGCGCTGCGGGCGAGCAGGACCAGGTCGGGGTCGTACTCGGTGATGGC
This sequence comes from Nocardiopsis sp. RV163, assembly GCF_001029525.1. Lineage (NCBI taxonomy): Bacteria > Bacillati > Actinomycetota > Actinomycetes > Streptosporangiales > Nocardiopsidaceae > Nocardiopsis > Nocardiopsis sp. RV163. The sequence continues at coordinate 37,284 of NZ_LEKI01000006.1, forward strand.
CTCCACGCTGGGCTCGAAGCCGCTCAGCGAGGTGGTGGGGGCCTCCTCCGGGTAGTCGGAGTACTCGTCGGCGGCCTCGACGCGGTCGCCCGCGCCGATGGCGAAGAGCATCTCGGTGTGGCTGGCCGACAGGGAGACGATCCGCTCGGGGGCATCCCCGACGGTGACCTCGCCGGTGGCGTCGGTGACGGTGACGGGGAAGGTGCCGTCGCCCACGGACAGGCGCTCGGGATCGGGCTCCGGGGGCCCGCAGGGGACGGAGGCGGCCTCGGTGGCGGGCCCGGCCCCGGGCTCGCCGCCGTCCTGTGCGCCGCAGGCGGTCAGGGCGAGCACGGTGCCGAGGAGGACGGGGGAAAGGTGGCGTGCGGTCCGCACGGTGCTCCTTGTCGGGCGGGGGGAAGGAGCTGCACGGTTCCGACGGAGGCGGCCTGTCCTTCCCACGAGGACGGGGACGTCGGTGTCGGGGAGGCGACCTGGCTCGTCCCCCGAGGGGGCCTCACAGTTGCGGGACAGCGCCGGGTTGGACGGCCGGTTGTGGCCGCGCTACCGGACTTCGCTCCGTCGACACCGGTCGGGCCGCCCGCGGGCGGCCCGGAACCTCCAGCGTACTCGGCCCGCCCCCCGCCCCCGCGAGCACCCCGACGGCTACTCTGGCCTGCGCTTTCTCCTGCGGGGCCGCGCTCCTTCGCGGTGGAGGGCCGGGAGGTCGCCACACGGGGACATGCCATCCCTTTTCACGTCTTTTATTGCTTTCGCGAAAAAAGCGAAGAATGACCGTTTTGATTATTTCTGTAAATCAGAGGGGTGGTTCAGCCCCCCGTGTGTCCAGATTGAGCCTTGGTGAGCATTGACACTTTCATGGCACACGGCAATGATCTCGTTGCTATGCGCGCCGATTAACCGATGACGGACATTAAGCGGCGTATCCCCCTGAGCACCACAGTCGTACCCAGTGGGGTACCCCCGCTCCCCCGGTGTCCTGAGGCGCGCACCGAGAAGGGATGTGTTGACAAGGTGGTACCCCACCGCACGCGCCTGGCGTCGCTCGCCGGGTTGACACTCGTAGCGGGCCTGGTCGCGGCCGCACCGGCCAGCGCCGACGAAGCCTCCGAGCTCGCCCCCCTGCACCCCGCCCCCTCCGCCGAGAACGGTGAACTGACCCACCAGGCGAACGGCCTGTGGTTCATCGAAATGGAGAGCCCCCCGACCACCGCCGGCACCCCCTCGACACAGGTCGAGAACGAGCACGAGGCGTTCCGCGCCGAGGCCGAGGAGACGGGCCTGGAGTACACCGAACGGCACTCGTTCGGTGACCTCTGGAACGGCTTCTCCGTGGAGATGGACGACGCACAGGTGGGCACGGCACGGGAGATCCCCGGTGTCAGCGCCATCTACCCCGTCGTCACCTACGAGGTCCCCGAGGGCGACGCCGGTGTCCCCGACCTGGACACCGCGCTGCCGATGACCGGGGCGGACATCGCCCAGAACGAACTCGGCCTCACCGGCGAGGGACTGCGCGTGGCCGTCATGGACACCGGAGTCGACTACACCCACCCCGACCTGGGCGGCGGCGGCTTCCCGAACGACCGGGTGGTCACCGGGTACGACTTCGTCGGCGACGCCTTCGACGCGGGCGACCCCACCACCGCGCCCGCCCCCGACGACGACCCCCAGGACTGCCACGGCCACGGCACCCACGTGGCCGGGATCGTCGGTGCCCGGGGCGAGGTCACCGGTGTGGCGCCCGGCGTGGACTTCGGCGCCTACAAGGTGTTCGGCTGCGAGGGCTCCACCACCTCCGACATCATGATCGCCGCCATGGAGCGGGCCCTGGCCGACGACATGGACGTGCTCAACATGAGCATCGGCTCGGCGCACTCCTGGCCGCAGTACCCCACCGCGGTCGCCTCCGACAACCTCGTCGACGAGGGCATGGTCGTGGTCGCCTCCATCGGCAACGAGGGCGACACCGGCCTGTACTCCGCGGGCGCCCCCGGCCTGGGCGAGGACGTGATCGGCGTCGCCTCCTACGACAACACCCACATCCGGTCCGCGTCGGCGACCGCCAACCCCAGCGGCGAGACCCTGGCCTACATGGAGATGGGCGAGGCCTCCCCGCCGCCCGCCTCGGGCGAGACCGACGAACTCGTCCACGTCGGACGGGGCTGCCCGTCCCTGGGCGACGAACTGGAGGCCGACCCAGAGGGCAGAACAGCCCTGATGGTGCGCGGCGCGTGCACCTTCGCCGAGAAGTACGACGCGGCCGTGGCCGCTGGCGCCACCGGCGTGGTGATGTATAACAACGTCGCCGGCATGTTCGCGGGCGGCGGCATCGTAGACCAGGGCGCCTTCTCCATCGGGATCTCCGACACCTCCGGTGCCCACCTGCTGGAACTCCTGGAGGGCGACGAGCCCGTCACCCTGTCCTGGACCGGTGAGAGCACCACCATCCCCAACCCGACAGGCGGGCTGATCAGCTCCTTCAGCTCCTTCGGCCTGTCCCCCGACCTGGCCCTGAAGCCGGACATCGGCGCGCCCGGCGGCCTGATCAACTCCACCTACCCCATGGCCAAGGGCGGCTACGCCACCATCAGCGGCACCTCGATGTCCTCGCCGCACGTGGCGGGCGGCGTCGCGCTGCTGCTGGAGGCCCGCCCCGACCTCGGCGCGCACGAGGTGCGCGACGTCCTCCAGAACAGCGCCGACCCCAAGGCCTGGTGGGGCGACCCCGACGCGGGCTACACCGACAACGTCCACCGCCAGGGCGCGGGCATGATGGACGTGCCCGGCGCCGTGCTGGCCACCAGCGCCGTGACCCCGGGCAAGCTGTCCCTGGGCGCCACCGGGGGCCAGGTGACCGAGACGGTCACCATCGCCAACGACGGTGACGAGGAGGCCACCTACACCCTGGGCCACGAGAGCGCCCTGGGCACCCACGGCAACACCTTCACCCCCGGTTACAACGACGCCTCCGCCCTGGTGGCCTTCGACCGGGACGAGGTGACCGTCGCCCCGGGCGGCACGGCCGAGGTGCAGGTGACCTTCACCCCGCCCGCCCAGGACTTCGCGCAGATGATCTACGGCGGCTACGTCTCCGTGGCCGAGGCCGGCGGCGAGACCTACCGCGTCCCCTACGCCGCCTACAACGGCGACTACCAGCAGATCGAGGCGATGACCCCGATCACCGACGGCAGCGGCAACGTGCTCGAACTGCCGTGGCTGACCAGGATCACCGAGTGCGGCGCGTTCTCCGGCCTGGAGTGCGTGAGCGAGGGCGGCGGCACGTTCGAGAACCAGCCGGACGGCGCCACCTACACCCTGGAGTGGGTCGACGGCCTGCCCGACGTCCCGTACGTGATCGCGCACTTCGACCACCACGTCACGCTGCTGGAGATGACCGTCGTCGACGAGCGCACCGGGCGCCCCGTGCACCCGGACCGCAACGTCGGGGTGTCGGTGGACCACGTGAACCGCAGCGCGACCGGCACGTCGTTCTTCAGCTACGCGTGGGACGGCACGGTCCTGGACCGCCACGACCGGATCACCTTGGTCCGCGACGGTGAGTACCGCCTGGAGGCCCGCGCGCTCAAGGCGCTCGGTGACCCGGACAACCCCGACCACTGGGAGACCTGGACCTCCCCGGTCATCACCATCGACCGCGGCTAGCAGCGCCCCTTTGGGGCTCCGCTTCGCTTCGCCCCGTGTTCGGGCGCCCGGAAAGCGGGAGACTTCGGCGTCGCCGGCGGATTGGCTCGCTCCTCGCGAATCCGCCTCCGACACCTGCGGAACCCCGCGGGCGCCCGAACCCACGTCGGCCGGGGCCGATGCGAAGAAGCCCGAAGGGGACGTCACCGGGGCCGCTCCCCCTCCCGGGAGGGCGGCCCCGGCCGTGCGTCAGGCGGGGCGCTCCAGCTTCTGGCTGATCACCTGGGAGATGCCGTCACCCTGCATCGTCACGCCGTACAGCGCGTCGGCCGCCTCCATCGTGCGCTTCTGGTGTGTGATCACGATCAGCTGCGAGGCGGCCCGCAGCTCCTCGAAGATCACCAGCAGGCGCTGGAGGTTGGTGTCGTCCAGGGCCGCCTCGACCTCGTCCATCACGTAGAACGGGGACGGCCGGGCCTTGAAGATCGCGGCCAGGAAGGCCACCGCGGTCAGGGAGCGCTCGCCGCCGGAGAGCAGCGACAGGCGCTTGACCTTCTTGCCGGGCGGACGGGCCTCCACCTCCACACCGGTGGTCAGCATGTCCTCGGGCGAGGTGAGCAGCAGCCGCCCCTCGCCCCCGGGGAAGAGCCGCCCGAAGATCGCCGCGAACTCCCGCTCCACGTCCAGGTAGGCGGAGGAGAACACCTCCTGCACCCGGGCGTCGACCTCCTGGACGATGTCCATGAGGTCCCGACGGGTCTTCTTGAGGTCCTCCAGCTGGGCGTTGAGGAAGGCGTGCCGCTCCTCCAGCGCCGCGAACTCCTCCAGCGCGAGCGGGTTGATCTTGCCCAACTGGTTGAGCTGGCGCTCGGCGGCCTTGGCCCGCTTGGCCTGCACCTCGCGCACGTACGGCAGCGGGACCGCGTCCTCCTCGGCGTCGCCCGGAGGGGGCACGGGCACGTTCGGCCCGTACTCGGCGACGAGGGCGGGCACGTCGACGCCCATCTCCTCGCTCGCCCTGACCTCGAGCTGCTCCAGGCGCAGGCGCCGCTCGGCCCGGGCCACCTCGCCGCTGTGCGCCGAGCTGGTCAGCTTCTCCAGGTCGACGGACAGCTCGCGGACACGGGCGCGCACGGTCCGCAGCTCGGCGTCGCGCGCCTCCTTGTCCGCCTCGGCGGCGGTGCGCTCGGCCTCGGCCGCGGCCAGGGACACCGCGATCCGCTCCAGGGCCAGGCGTGCGCCCTCGGCGGCGGCCTCGGCGATGGTGGCCTGCGCGGCGCGGGTGCGACGGCGCTCGGCGGCGCGCTCCATGGCGCGGCGCTCCTCGAACGCCTGGGCGCGCAGCTGCTCGGCGCGGCCCTGGATCGAACGGGCACGCTCCTCGGCGGTGCGCACCGACAGGCGGCGCTCCACCTCCGTGGCGCGGACCCGCGAGGCCTGGGCGGCGAGCTCGTCGCGGGTCTCGGGGTCCGGCGCGTCCTCCTCGATGGAGGCGGTCACCTCCTCCGCCTCGGCCAGCTCCTCCTCCAGCCGCTCCAGCTTGGCGGCCTCCTCTCCGCGCGCGGCGGCGGCCTTGGCGGCGGCGGCAGCGTACCGCTCGGACTCGGCCTCGGCGGAACGGGCCTGCCCGCCCAGCTTGCCCAGCCGCTGCGCGGACTCGTTGCGCCTGCGGTCGCCCTGGCGGCGACGCGCGGTCAACTCCTCGACCTCGGCGGCCAGGTCGGCGCGCTCGCGCCTGCGCTCCTCCAGTTCGGCGGCGATCCGCCCGGCGGCCTCGGTGGCCGTCTCCAGCCTCCCGGCCGCCTCGTCCACGGCCGCCTGGACCTCCAGCAGGCTCGGCGCGGCGGCCGAACCGCCGTGCACCAGCGCGGTGGAGAACACGTCCCCCTCGGGGGTGACGGCACGCACCCCGGGGACCTTGCGGACCAGGTCGCGGGCGGCGCGGGCGTCGGCCGCCAGCGCGGTGCGGTCCAGTAGGGCGGTGACCGCTCCGGCCAGGTGTTCGGGGGCCACCACGGCGTCGAGGGCGTAGCGGACCCCGGAGGGCAGCGCTGGCCACTCCCCCCGGGGCACCGAGGGGATGGCCTGGGCGATGACGATCCCGGCGCGGCCCGCGTCCTCGGACCGGAGCAGGTCGAGCGCGGCCACGGCGGTGTCGGGGTCGCTGACCGCGACCGCTCCGGCGGCCGTGCCGAAGGCCGCGGCCACGGCGGTCTCCTGGCCGGACTCGACCTGGACGAGCGCGGCGAGGCTGCCGAGCATTCCCGGCAGGTCGGCGCCCAGGAGGGTGCCGGCGCCGTCCTTGTGCGCCAGCCCCAGCTCCAGGGCCTCCTTGCGCGCGGCGAGCGCGGCCCGCTCCCCCTCGGCGGTGCGCTCGGCGTCGCGCAGCCGGTTGATCCCGGCGTCGGCCTCGGACAGACGGCGGGCCGCCTCCTCCTGGGCGGCGTCGAGCTCGGCGTCGCCCTCGTCGAGGCCTGCGGCCTCCTCGGCGGCCATCTCGTACTCGGCCTGGGCCCGCTCCGCGCGTTCGGCGGCCTGGCGGGCGGACTCCTCCAGCCGGGTGATCTCGTCCCCGTTCGAGGCGAGTCGGCCGCGCAGGCTCTCCACCCGCGCGGACAGCCGCACGAGGCCCTCCCTGCGCTCGGCGGAGGCGCGGTTGGCGGCCTCCAGCCGCTTCTCCTCGCGGTGCAGGGCGTCCTCGGCGGCGGAGCGCTCGGCGACGGTGGCCTCCAGGGCCTCGCGGGCCTCCTCCAAGCGGGTGAGCAGCTCCTCCTCCTGGGCGGCGGCCTCCTCGGCCTCGATCTCCAGTTCCTCCGGGTCCCTGCGGTGGACGGGTTCGTCGGAGACGGAGGCCAGGTTGCGGTGGCGCTCATTGGCCAGGCCGCGCACGGCGTCCAGGCGCTCGGTCAGGCGCGACAGCGCGTGGTAGGTCTCCAGGGCGCGGGCCAGAGCGGGCGCGGCATCGGCGGCCTGCGCCTCCAGCTCGGCCTCGCGCTCCTGTGTCTGGGCGAGGGCGGCCTCGGCGGCCGCGCGGCGGGCGAGGACCTCCTTCTCGTCCGCCTCCTCCTTTGCGAGCTGGCCGGTGAGGGTGACGATGTCGTCGGCGAGCAGGCGCAGGCGGGCGTCGCGCAGGTCGGCCTGGATGACTGCGGCCCTGCGGGCCAGCTCCGCCTGGCGGCCCAGAGGCTTGAGCTGGCGGCGCAGCTCAGCGGTGAGGTCGGTGACCCGGTCCAGGTTGCCCTGCATCGCGTTGAGCTTGCGGATCGCCTTCTCTTTGCGCTTGCGGTGCTTGAGGATGCCCGCGGCCTCCTCGATGAGGGCGCGGCGCTCCTCGGGACCGGCGTGCAGGACGGTGTCCAGTTGCCCCTGCCCGACGATGACGTGCATCTCACGGCCGATACCGGAGTCGCTGAGCAGGTCCTGGATGTCCAGGAGGCGGCAGGTGTCGCCGTTGATGGCGTACTCCGAGCCGCCGTTGCGGAACATGGTCCGCCGGATGGTGACCTCGGTGTAGTCGATGGGCAGCGCACCGTCGGCGTTGTCGATGGTGAGGCTGACCTCGGCGCGGCCCAGCGCCTGGCGGGTGGAGGTGCCCGCGAAGATGACGTCCTCCATCTTGCCGCCGCGCAGGGACTTGGCCCCCTGCTCCCCCATCACCCAGGACAGGGCGTCCACCACGTTGGACTTGCCCGAGCCGTTGGGACCGACCACACAGGTGATCCCGGGCTCGAAACGCAAGGTGGTGGCCGACGCGAACGACTTGAAGCCGCGCAGCGTCAGATTCTTCAGGTACACCCACACCTCCCACGACGGTCACCGTTGATACACAGCGCGACCACCTAAGGGTGCCACGAAGCGGTGACCTGAGGGCGGGGTTCTGCCTGGTGTCCCGCGCGGACGGCCTCGGGACCCGCGCCCGGACGGGGAAGGAGGGGGATGTCCGGCGGGCACGGAGGGTTGTGGAAGGGCCCGCCGGGTACAACGGTAAAAAGAGCCGCAAGGGAAAGGAAAATCTGCGGCGAAGCGGACTGAGGACAGCGGGCCCGGTCCGTCGACGGTCCCGGCCAGGGACGCCTGACTCGTGTGTTCGGCGTCCCCGTCAGTGGGTCGACCACATCGGGAAGAGCAGCTCTGGCTGCGCCCGAAACGTCGACGGCGTCAGGTCAGGCGAGCGCCGGCTCGCGGTCGGTCGCGCCGGAGGCGGCATCAGTGACGGCCATGCTGAGCTGGTCGTTCTGTGCCTGGAGACGGCTGATCTCGTCCTCGAGGTCGCGTACCCGGTTCTGGAGCCGCCGCACCTCCGAGACCATCCGAGGGTCGGAGACGCCGACGTGGCCAAACAGAGCCTTCGCCATGATGTGGGTCCTCCACGCTGAGTGACCAGTTATGATCCGCGCACGTGATGCCCCGTGGAAAGCCGACCGATGGCGGTCCGGCCCGGGTGGAAGATCTGCGCGATTCGTCTTCCAGAGTCTCACTGTGCGCGCCGCTGGTCAAGATTGGATTACGACAGTCCGTAACGGCCACGCCCCGGACAGGTATCCCGGGCAGGTGGCAGCGCACGATCCGAACACGGCTACCCCGGTCCGGCCGGAACGCGCGGACCGGCCGCACGATGGTCGCCTCACACCCCGCGAGACCCTGCCGCGAACCCCTGGGGGCCGCCGCGGTCGCGCGGTGTGCTCGAATCGCGTTACCCCACAAGCATACTCACCGTTCGTCGAAACCGGTGAACGTCCCCCCAGACGAGGACCAACGTTCGACCACGGAGTCCACACGACCGGGTGTTGCGCCGCCCCGGAGATGGCCAAGGAGCCGCTCGCACGCGTCCTTGGGACCCTCGGCGACCACCTCGACGCGGCCGTCCCGGAGGTTCGTCGCCGCCCCGACCAGACCCAGCTCCAGTGCCTTGGACCGCGTCCACCAGCGGAAACCCACGCCCTGCACGTGCCCGCGCACCCACGCGGTCACCCGGACGGCCTCGACCTCGTCCCCCACGGACGGACTCCTTACTTACCTGGCAGACATACTTTGCTTGCCGACACGCCAAAGGGGCCTTATTTTCGGCCGCGGGGCGCCCTCTGGCAGGTCGGACAGCTGTAGGAGGAGCGGTTCATGAACGCCTCGCGCACGATCAGGGCGCCGCACCGCCCGCACGGGCAGTCACGGCGGCCGTATGCGTTGAGCCCGCGCTCGAAGTAGCCGCTCTCACCGTTGACGTTGACGTACAGGCCGTCGAAGGTGGTGCCGCCCACCTCCAGAGCCTCGTTCATCACCTGGCCCACGTGACCCAGCAGCTCCACCGCCTCGGCTTCGGACAGCCCCCGCGTCGAGCGCGCCCAGTGCAGCCGGGACCGCCACAGCGCCTCGTCGGCGTAGATGTTGCCCACCCCGCTGATCAGCGACTGGTCCAGCAGAGCCCGTTTGACCTCGGTGCTCCGGGCCCGCAGCGCCCGCACGAAGTCCTCGGCGACGAAGTCGGGGTCCAGCGGGTCCAGGGCGATGTGGTCCACCGACGAGGGCACGTCCTCGCGTACCCCGGGCACGTCCACCATCAGGTGGCCGAAGGTGCGCTGGTCGACGAAGCGCAGCTCGGTGCCGTCCGACAGGGGCAGGCGCACCCGCAGGTGCCTCTCGTCGGGTTTGCCCTCGGGCTGGACCAGCATCTGCCCGCTCATGCCCAGGTGGGTGAGGAGCATCTCCCCGTTGTCCAGGACGAGCCACAGGTACTTGCCGCGTCGCCGCGCGGCGGCGGGCACGCGGCCCGACAGGCGGGCGGCGAAGTCGGAGGGACCCGGCGGGTAGCGGCGCACCGCGCGGGGGTGCAGGACCTCGACGGCGCCGATGGTGCGGCCCAGGGCGTGTTCGGCCAGGCCTCGCCGGACGACCTCGACCTCGGGGAGTTCGGGCACGGCCGCCTCACCCCTGCCCGTCGCCGGGGACGGCACCGGCCGTGCCCGCGGTGCCGGCGGCGGCCTCGGAACGGGCCTTGATGGCCTTCCACGCGGACTCGGCGGCCTGCTGCTCGGCCTCCTTCTTGCTGCGCCCCTCGCCCAGACCGTAGCTCTCCCCCGCGACGCGGACCGTCGCGCGGAAGGTCTTCTGGTGGTCGGGCCCGCTCTCGTCCACGTGGTACTCGGGGACGCCCAGCATCTCGGCCGCGGTCAGCTCCTGGAGGGAGGTCTTCCAGTCCAGACCCGCGCCCAGCCCGGAGGCGGTGGCGATGAGCGGGTCGAAGAGGCGGTGCACGAACTCCGAGGCCACGTCCAGGCCGCGGTCCAGGTAGACGGCGCCGATGACGGCCTCCAGGGTGTCAGCGAGGATCGAGGACTTGTCGCGCCCCCCGGTCCCCTCCTCACCGCGGCCGAGCCGGATGTAGGCGCCGACGCCCAGCCCCCGGGCGACGTCGGCGAGGGCGCGCATGTTGACCACGGCGGCGCGCAGCTTGGCCAACTGCCCCTCGGGCAGGTCGGGGTGCTTTCGGAAGAGGGTGTCGGTGACCACCAGGCCGAGCACGGAGTCCCCGAGGAACTCCAAGCGCTCGTTGGTGGGCAGGCCGCCCTTCTCGTAGGCGTAGGAGCGGTGGGTCAGCGCCCTGAGGAGGATTTTCGGATCGACTTCGACCCCGATGGCCTGGTGGAACGCCTTGGCTTCGGAGACGGGGAGTTGGTTGGCCACTCGTTCACTTCCCTGTTCGTACGCGCCGGGCTGCGGCGCGCGGACGGCTGGAGTCGGGTGCGGCCCCCGCGGCTCCGTCAGGGTGCTCGAAAACGAGGTGACCGTCGCGGGAGGCTCCGCTCCCCCGGCAACCACCACGAACTCGGGAACCCGGGAGAGCCCGGACCGCCGTGCGGCGCGCGCACGCTCCCGCGCGCCGGTGCTCGTCGTGTATCACGGTTTGTTCCTTGGGATCACTCTACAAACCCGCCTACGGCGGCGCTCAAGGAGTACGAGGACAGGGGGCCGAATCCACGCGGACACCGCCCGCACCGGCGCGGGCACCCGCCGCGCACGCGGAGCGGCACGGGCACGGGCACGGGACTCGGCACGTGCGCGGGGACGGACGCTCCGGGCGCCGGGCGCCCGGTGACAGCACTTCGGGGCGGACCCCTGTGCGGGATCCGCCCCGAGATGGCTGGGGAACCGGGTGCGAGGACCCGGGACCCGTCATCCGCCGGACGCGTTCGGCTGCGGTGCGCAGGACCAACGATGTGATCCACGGCACGCCTAGGCCGGGTTGGTGACCTGGCGGTTGTTGTAGGTGCCGCAGGTCGGGCACGCGATGTGGGGCTGCTTGGGGTCGCGGCAGCGCGGGCAGTTGACCAGCACCGGGCGCGACGCCTTCCACTGGGAACGGCGGGTCCGGGTGTTGCTCCGCGACATCTTCCGCTTCGGGACGGCCACTTCAATCCTCCTGGGTCACCCCCGCGCGGTCGCGGGAGGTCGCTTCTCTCGGTCACCCCGCGCACTGTGGCGGGGAAGGTGTGCCCCGGTCGGCGGGGGCTCGCCCGGGGGCGGCCATCCGCGATCGGTGCACGAGCTCATCGTTCGCCGGGGTCGTCCGCGATGTCGCGGAGCGCCTCCCAGCGCGGGTCGATGTTGTCGCCGTGGCCGTGGTCGGGCCCGGCCTCGGCGAGTTTGGCACCGCACTCGGAGCACAGGCCGGGGCAGTCCGGACCGCACAACGGTGTGAGCGGGAGCGCGAGCACGACGGCGTCTCGGACCACGGGTCCGAGGTCGAGGAGATCGCCCTCCAGATAGTAGTCCTCATCCTCGTCGTCCGCGTCCTCGCCCGCCCCCGTCACCGCGTCGTCGTCGGCGGAGTAGCGGTACAGCTCCTGGAATCCGGCCTCGACACCGTCCGAGATCGGGTCCAGACAGCGCGAGCACTCCGCTGTGAGCTGGCCGCGGACGGTACCGGTGACGAGGACCCCCTCCATCACCGCCTCCAGGCGCAGGTCCAACTCGACCTCGCTGCCCTCGGGCACGGCCGCCATCGCCGTGGCGAACGCCTCGGGAACGGTGACGATGCGGTTGACGGTCCGCATCGACCCCGGCTGGCGGCCCAGCTGGCGTGTGTCGACCACGAACGGGTCACGAGGATCTAGGCGAGACAGGGTCATCGGGCTTTCACGAGGGTTGCGGGCGCAGCACCGGCGCGCGGGAGGCGTCGCGTGCGACGGGCGCGGCCGGTGTCGGGGCACGCCGAGAACCGACGGTGCCCATGGTCAAACCGAGATTGTACCCAGCATGTACCCTGCCGCCCAAATCAGTCCCGGCCCGGTGGCGGGACGGGCGGCGGAGCCGAACGCCCGGGGCCCGGATCAGAGGCCCTCGGACCTCCTCTGCGCGTACTTCTCGCGCAGGCGCTCCTGGACGTAGGGGGTGACCAGGCTGGAGACGTCCCCGCGGTGCTGGGCGATCTCGCGCACGAGGCTGGAGGACAGGAAGGAGTACTGCGGGTTCGCCGTCATGAACACGGTCTCCACGCCGGAGAGCTGGTAGTTCATCTGGGCGATCTGGAGCTCGTAGTCGAAGTCGCTGACCGAGCGCAGGCTGCGGACGATGGTCTCGATGCCGTTCTCCCGGCAGAAGTCGACGAGGAGGCCGTCGAACTCGCTGATCCGGACGTTGTCGAACCCGGCGGTGCCCTCCCGGAGCATGTCGAGCTTCTCCGGGACCGTGAACAGGCCGCGCTTGTTGACGTTGTTGAGCACGGCGGCGACGACCTCGTCGTACTGTTTGGCCGCCCGGCCGATGATGTCGATATGACCGTAGGTCACCGGGTCGAAGGAACCCGGGCAGACGACACGGCGCACGGTGGATCGCCCCTTTCAGCAACGAACGACGTTCGGGTACCGCGATGGTAGGGCTTGGCCCCGGCGCGGATTCGGGCACCACCCGTTTAGCGGTCGTCTTCGTCCGTGGTGGGGACGTGTGCGCGCTTTGGGCGCACCGCCCGCCGTGACGGCCGAAGCGGGTTTCCCCTCCCGAACCGGCGACCTCCTCCTGGCCGTGTTCTAACCCCGCTTCCCTCCGCCGCCCGGGAGGCGCGCCGGGACCGGAGGCCGGGCGTGCGGGGCGTGGCCCGCGGTGAGGCGCGCGGACCGGGACGGGTGTGGCGAGGGTGTCGGGCGCTGGTGGGCGACGGGCACGGAAACACCGCGCCGCAAGCGTCAGGTGAGGGTGGTGGTGGGCGACGGGCACGGAAACACCGCGCCGCAGGCGTCAGGTGAGGGTGGTGGTGGGCGACGGGCACGGAAACACCGCGCCGCAGGCGTCAGGTGAGGGTGGTGGTGGGCGACGGGTGGGCGTACCAGAGAACCGCTTCCCCGTAACCCCGGCTGCGGTCGCGCTCCAGGCCCTCGGGCCAGGAGGGTTCGGGGCCGCGCTTGGAACGTTCGACGACGACCACGGCGTCCTCGGCCAGCCAGCCGCGGCCGACCAGGTCGGCCAGCACCCCGGCGACCTCGGCGTCGGTGACTGCGTAGGGCGGGTCGGCGACGACGAGGCCGTAGGGGTCGCCGGTGTTGTCCGCGCCGACCACGCGCTCCACACGGTCGGCGACCAGTCGCGCCCCGGGGAGCCCGAGCGTCTGGATGTTGCCCCGCAGCACCTGGGCCGCCCGGCGGTCGGCCTCCACCAGCAGCGCGTGCGCGGCTCCCCGGGACAGCGCCTCCAGGCCGATGGCCCCCGAGCCCGCGTACAGGTCCATCACACGGACGCCGTCGAGGGAGCCGAGGTCGGACTGGACGGAGGAGAACAGCGCCTCGCGGGCCCGGTCGCTGGTGGGGCGGGTGTTACGGCCCTCGGGGACGGAGATGCGCCGTCCACCGGCCGTACCGGCGATGATGCGGGTCATGCCCCCACGGTAGCGGCCGGGGCGCGCGGGCGCCCCGGCCGTTCAGGCCTTGTCCAGGTACTCCGCCCGTTCCTCTGGCAACAGCGTCTCCAGCGCCCGGACCAGCGGCGGGTGCCCGGTCAGTCCGGGATCGGCCGCAACGTAGGCCGTCGCCTCCTCGCGCGCGTCCCCGATGAGTTCCTCGTCCTTGAGCAGGGTGAGCATGCGCAGGCTGGACCGGGCGCCGGACTGCGAGTCGCCCAGCACGTCGCCCTCACGGCGCATCTCCAGGTCCACCCGGGAGAGTTCGAAGCCGTCGGTGGTCGCGGCCACCGCCGCCAGACGTTCCCGCGCCGGGGAGCCCTCCTCGGAGTCGGTGACCAGCAGGCACAGCCCCGGCAACTGACCCCGGCCGACCCGGCCGCGCAGCTGGTGGAGCTGCGAGACGCCGAAGCGGTCCGCGTCCATGATGACCATCACTGTGGCGTTGGGCACGTCCACGCCCACCTCGATGACGGTGGTGGAGACGACGGCGTCGGTGTCCCCGGCCGAGAACCGGCGCATCACCGCGTCCTTGTCGTCGGGCGCCATCCGGCCGTGCAGGACCTCCACGCGCAGTTCGGAGAGCGGCCCCTCCCGCAGCCGCGCCGCCACGTCGAGCACGGCCAGGGGCGGCCGGGCGCCCGCGGCCTCCTCTCCGTCGCCCGCGCGGACCTCCTCCTCCGCCTCCTCCTTGACGTCGTCGCCGATCCGCGGGCAGACCACGAAGGCCTGGTGCCCGCCGCCCGCCTCCTCCCGGATGCGCTCCCAGGCCCTGGCCAGGAAGTGCGGCTTCTCGCTCGCGGGCACCACGTGCGTGGACACGGGCGCGCGACCAAGGGGGAGCTGGGTGAGGGCGACCACGTCGAGGTCGCCGTAGACGGTCATCGCGACGGTGCGCGGGATGGGCGTGGCCGTCATGACCAGCACGTGGGGGCGCCCGTCCACGGCCTTCTCCCGCAGGGCGTCGCGCTGCTCCACGCCGAACCGGTGCTGCTCGTCGACCACCACCAGCCCCAGGTCGGCGAAGGACACGTGCTCCTGGAGCAGGGCGTGGGTGCCCACGACGATCCCCGCGGCGCCGGACGCCGCGTCGAGCAGGGCCTCCCGGCGGGAGGCGGCGTTCATCGAGCCGGTGAGCAGCGCCACCCGCGTGGCGTTCTCCGCGCCGTCGATCTGCCCCGCGCGGCCGAGCGCGCCGAGCATGGCGCTGATGGACCGGTGGTGCTGCTGGGCCAGGACCTCGGTGGGCGCGAGCATGACGGCCTGGCCGCCGGAGTCCACGACCCGGAGCATGGCCCGCAGCGCCACCAGGGTCTTGCCCGCGCCGACGTCGCCCTGGAGCAGGCAGTGCATGGGGTGGGCGGCGTCGAGCCGCTCGGCGAGGCGTTCGCCCACCTCCCGCTGGCCCTCGGTGAGCGCGAACGGCAGTCGGGCGTCGAAGGCGTCCAGGAGGCCGCCGACCGCGCCGGGCCGGGGCTTGGCGGGCAGGTCCTCCGCGCGGTGGCGCCGTTGGGCGAGCGCGAGCTGCAGGACGAAGGCCTCGTCCCACTTCAACCGGCGGCGGGCGGCACCGACGTCGGACCACTCCGCGGGCCGGTGGATGCGGCGCAGGGCGTCGGCGACACCGAGGAGTCCGCGCCGTTCGCGCAGTTCGGGGGGCAGCGGGTCGGGCAGGCTGTCCACGTCGGCGAGGACGATGTCGACGGTGCGGGCGATGGTGGTGGAGTCCAGGCCCTTGACCGCCGGGTAGACGGGGATGAGCTCCTCGGCGTAGGCCCGGGCCCGTTCACCCTCGTGGCCGTCCTCGTCGAGGAGTTCGTACTGGGGGTGGTCGAGCTGGCGGCGGCCCTTGAAGGTGGAGACCCGGCCGGAGAACATCGCCAGGCGCCCGGGCACGAGGGCTCCCTGGTGGTAGGAGCCCCGGTTGAAGAAGGTCAGGTGCAGGCGCCCGGTGCCGTCGGTGACGGTGGCCTCCATCATGTCCATGCGGCGCCGCCCCTGCCGCGCGGGCACGGTGCGCCGCTTGGCGTCCAGGACGCGGGCCTGCACGGTGACCTCCTCGCCCTCGCGCAGTGCCGCGAGGTCGGTCAGGTCGCCGCGCCGGTCGTACCGGCGCGGGTAGTAGCGCAGCAGGTCGCCGAGGGTGTGCAGGTCGAGCTTCTCGGCGAGGGCCTTGGCCGTCTTACCCCTGAGGGGCCCCCTGCTCAGCGGTTCGTCCCAGGTGCTCACGTGTGCTTCCCGTCTCGGATCGCCGGTCACCGCCACGGTAGTCCTCCGGTGCGACGCTCGCGCGCCTTCCCGCCGCCGCGGTCGGCCCCTCGTCACGGGGACGGGTCCGGGGCACCGCTGTCGGGGCCCCGGGCCGGGGCGCCCGGCGGCGGTTCTCCGTCGGCGGCTCCCGCCCCTCCCGATCGGGGTATACTCGTCGGAGTTCATCGCGTTTTCGCCATGCCCGCGTGGCTGATTCGATGCTCTCGGTGGTCAACCGGGTCGTTCTCGACCACGGCGCGGCCCACCATCACACGTACGGACACCGGTCGTAGGCCCGCACTGCGCGTCGGGCCAGGTCCTTCGTGTAACCTTCCACGGTTGGCGTCACCGTCAACCAGTCCGCCCGACCTCTCCCGGTCGGATGAACCTTCGCGTGCGGCGACGTGCGCGATCCCGAGCGCTTGAATGGAGTTACCGTGGCTTCCGTCTGCGACGTCTGCGGCAAGGGACCAGGGTTCGGTAACAGTGTTTCCCACTCGCACCGTCGCACCCGCCGCCGCTGGAACCCCAACATCCAGACCGTCCGCACCCGTGTGGGCGGCACGCCCAAGCGCGTGAACGCCTGCACCTCGTGTATCAAGGCCGGCAAGGTGACCCGCTAGGGTTCCCGCCCTCAGGACCTTCCATGGAGGCCTCCGACCATCTCGGTCGGGGGCCTTCACCCTTGCCGGGAACCTGTCGGACGCCGGGTCCCGCGCAGCGCGGCGCGCGCCTCGGCCTGCCGCGGACCCACGAGATCCCCCGCTCCCCCGTTCACAGTTCGCAGACGTGCCCGTTGAGGGAGCAGCGGACCGGGCTCTGCGGCACACCGGTCGCCTCGAATGTGAGCGCCACCGAGTCGCCGGGCTCCAGGCTGCCCTGGTCGGCGGGTCGGCGGGCCAGGATGCCGTCCTCGATCCTCGCCCATTCCGCGCCGTTGACGTGCGTGACCTCGGCGGAGTCGAAGGCCAGGGCCAGCTCCCAACCGTCCAGGCTGGCCCGCGAGGTGTTGGTGACGGTGACGTGGCCGCTGAAGCCGACCGCCGTGGAGTCCGTGACGCGGTAGACGACCGTGGTCGGCTCCGAACCCGCCTGGGTCTGCGGCCCCTGCGACCCCCCGCCCTCGGCCGCGGGCTCCTCGGTGTCGGTCCCGGGCGGGGCGTCGTGCGTGGGCTGGACCCCGTCCTGGGCTCCGGGGGCCTCGGTCGCGCCGGGGGTGCCGCCGAACTGGAGGTAGATCTGGGTGGTGCTGTACCCGAACAGGAGCAGGCCCAGGATCACGCCCGAGACGACGAGCACGTTGAGCAGCCGCGGGGGTTCGACGCGTTTGGGGACCGTGCTCTCGATGAGGCCGCCGAGCCGCCGCAGCACGCCGACGTCCTCCGGCTCGCTGCGGTGCGCACCCCGGCGGTTGCCGTTCCGCCAGCCATGCCGCCCCATAAACCGCCCCTCGACGTTGCCAGCGCCCTCCACCGAGAGCTCCCGGTCTCGGTCCCTCCCTCGTCGCCCTCCGCCGTGCTCGCCCCGTCTGGCGCGGGGTACACCGGCGAAGCCGTGGTTTCCTGCTCCGACCGTCGGTCGCTCCCGGGGACTTCCTGGGGCCTCGGCGTCCCACGGGGCGGGTGCCGCGCCCGGAAAGGCCGCGTTGGCAAAGCCTAGCGCGAGAGTTAAACAGGACAAATCCCATCGGGCGCCTCAGCGCCGGAAATGATCCCATCCTCCGCGAGGTGGAACCCGCCCGTCGATAGTGACCGGAATTGTGTTTTCCGACGCGGTTTCACCCGTTGTTCGCACAACGGTTCCCACTCTGGACCAGTGAGCGGGCAGAACGGTGCGCGGCGGGAACACGGCGGCGAGGGCGTGGTCCTCTCCCCCGGCGACCATCAGGTCGCGCGCGGCCCGCTCGGCCGTGTCGGCTCCGGCTCCCAGGACTCGGACCGCCTCGACGAGAGCGGGCTCGGGGCGCAGCGCCTCCCCCTCGAGGTCGATGCGCACGCCGCTGGCCCGGCAGACGTGTGCGAGGTCCTGGGCGAGGCCGTCGCTGACGTCGAGCATGGCCGTGGCGCCGAGCCGGGCCGCCTCCGCCCCGAGGGCGTAGGGCGGGCTGGGCCTGCGGTGCTCGGACAGGCACTCGGCCGGGCCGTCGATTCCCTTCTCCAGCAGGGCGAGCCCCGCGGCCGACAGCCCCAGACGGCCGGTGTAGGCGACCACGTCGCCGGGGCGGGCGCCGTCACGGCGGACCGGCGCCCGCCCCTGGAGGTCGCCGAGCGCGGTGACCGCGATGGTGAGGGTGTCCGAGCCGACCATGTCCCCGCCCACGACGGCGCCGCCCGCGACCGCGCACTCGTCGCGGACCCCGGCGGTGAACTCCTCCGCCCAGGACACCGGGAGGTCTGCGGGAGCGGCGAAGCCGATGAGCAGCCCGGTGGGGCGGGCGCCCATGGCGGCGACGTCGGCGAAGTTCTGCGCGACGGCCCGGTGCCCCACATCGCGGGCGGTGGACCACTCGCGCCGGAAGTGGCGGCCCTCGACCAGCAGGTCGGTGGTCGCGACCGTCCGGCCGTCGGGGGACGCGACGACGGCCGCGTCGTCCCCGGGTCCCAGGATTACATCGTCCGTGGTGGGGAATTGGCTCGTCACGCGTGCGATCAGAGCGAACTCACCAAGCCCCCCAATGGTGTTCCGCACAGGGATCAGGGTACGGTGACGCTCCGGCGCGGTGGTCCGGACCCACGCTTGTCATCCGTCCGTCATCGGCCGCACCCCGGCTCGGCCCTGAACCACTCGCCGCTCCGACCGGCGACACGAAGGAGTACTCATGGTGCAGGCATACATCCTGATCCAGACCGAGGTCGGTCAGGCAGCCGAGGTGGCGGGGCGCATCCTGGGCATCGAGGGGGTCGAGAAGGCCCACGACGTGACCGGGCCCTACGATGTCATCGTCCAGGCCAGCGCCGAAGACATCGATTCGCTGGGCGCCCTCGTGGTGGCCCGGATCCAGCGGTTGGACGGCATCGCCCGGACTCTCACCTGTCCCATCGTCAACATCTGACGCATCGCGTCATCCGGAGCGGGGTCTGCTGTGCTGAGTCGGTTCGCGTACGGCGGTGTGGTCGCGGCCCTGGCCCTGGTGGCGACGGGATGCGGCGCGCAGACCGTGCGGATGCAGCCGCCCGAGCCGGACGCGGCGACCGCCGGGGTATGCGCCGACCTCGTCGCGGCGCTCCCCGACACCCTGCTGGGAGCGGAGCGGGCACAGGTGCGGCCCGACTCGAAGCTCACGGCCGCCTGGGGCGACCCGCCCATCGGAGTGCGCTGCGGAGTGGAACGCCCGGTGACGCTGACCAGCACCTCCTACCTTCAGGAGGTCAACGGTGTTCCGTGGTTGCCGCAGCCGGAGGACGCCCCCACCATGTATACGGCGATCGGCCACGAGGCCTACGTGGAGCTGTCGGTCCCGGCCGCCCACGGCGCCCCCGCCGCCGCGCTGTCCACGGTCAGCGACCTGATCGTCGAACACGTCCCCGCGCTTCCCGAAGGGGAGCTGTGACACGGCGCCCGCGCTGACGCCGACGCCCCGTGCGACCTGTGGACGACACGCGCGCAGGGCCGCCAGCCGACGCTGACGGCCCCACGTCGGTCACCACGGGGTCACGGTGACGGTGGAAAGTCCCGTCAGTCCTCCGCCCCTGCCGACTCCTCCGCGGACGGCTCGTCCCCGGCGCCCTCCTCGGCTCCGGCGTCTCCGCCCTCGGGGCCCTCCATGGTCCCGGCGTCCACACCGGCGCCGCTGCCGAGCATGGCGTCGACCTCCTCGGCGTTCTCGGCCACGCCACCGGAGCAGGCTGCGCCCGGCTCGGGAACGTCGGTGCCGCGCTCGTAGAGCCGCACGAAGCGCTGGAGGTTCTCGTCGTCGGCGCTCTCGGCGGTGATCTGGCGCCCCCAACTGGAGGCGACGATCGGCGCGTCCAGCTCACCCGCGTAGGGACTGACCACCAGGTAGTCGCCGGAGCTGTACATGTCGGTCAGCGCCTGCACCTGGTCCTCGGGCAGGTCGGGCCGGTAGTTGATCCACACCGCGCCGTGCTCCAGGGAGTGCACAGCGAACTCGTGGGTCACCGGCTCGGTGTAGACGCCGCAGTTCTGCCAGGCGTTCCAGTGGTCGCCGCCCACGGGCGGGTTCTGCTCGTAGTCGACGCGCTGTCCGGTGTCCACGTGGACGTAGGAGCCGACCTCGTACTCCTCCACCCCCGAGATCGTGCGGCTGCGGAACTCCATGAAGACGAGGAAACCGATCAGACCCACGACCAGGACCACGGCGGTCGTGATACCGGTGGTGGTAAGGATCTTGCGGCGGCGTTCCTCTTTGAGGCGTTGCGCCTTCAACTCGGCGGCGCGGCGGCGACGCTCCTCCGCCGTCTTCTTCTTGGCCACTGGTGTCTCCTGGGATGGATGGTGACATTAGGGACTTACCTATCCTCTACTTTGGCACCAGAGTTGGGCGATTCGACCAGGATGGTTCCTATGGAACAGAGAAACGGTCCCGCGACCGGGACGGCCGACCACGTCGGCGATGCCCCGGACGACGACGGACCCCCGTGGGAGGACGGGGCGGCGGACGAGGAGACCCCGCCACGGGCCTCCTGGCGCTCGGTACCGACGTGGACCGCTGTGATCCTCGTCGTATTGGCCCTGGGCGGGGGTTACCTGCTGGGACGCCCGTCCTACCCGCTGGACACCGGCGCGGACGCCGGGTTCCTGCGCGACATGAGCGCGCACCACGCCCAGGCCGTGGACATGTCGATGCTCATCCTGGAGAGGACCGAGGACCCCGAGCTGCGCACGGTGGCCACCGACATCGCCCGCACCCAGCAGGCCCAGATCGGGATCATGCAGGGGTGGCTGATGGCCTGGGACCTCAACGCGCGCGGCGTGCAGGAGCCGATGGCGTGGATGGAGGGCCACGACCACGGCGGCGAGGGCGGCGAGATCCCCGACACGATGCCGGGGCTGGCCTCCTCGGAGGAGATGGTCTCCCTGGAGGAGGCCACGGGCGAGGAGGCCGAACTCCTCTTCCTGGAGCTGATGATCGCCCACCACCGGGGCGGCGTCGAGATGGCCGACGCGGAGGTGGAACTGGGCCGGGAGGACCTGGTCACCGACTTCGCCCAGGGGATGGCCGACTCCCAGCTCAAGGAGATCGACCTGATGGAGGGCATGATCGACCAGCGCCGGGACGGCGCCTCCGGCGACTGACCCCGCGTTCGCGCACACGGCGACGGCGGCTCACCAGAAGGCGGGCCGCCGTCACCGTGTCTCGGAGCCGTCCACCCCCGGTCCCGCCCTGAAGAGTTCGCGCCCGGGCCCGATGTGTTCGGACCGTGCGGGCCCGGAGCACCGGGCGTCCCGGAGCGCGTGTGTCCGAACGCACACGGCGGCTCCCCGCGCGTCCGCGCCCCGCCCTCCCGGGCGGCTTCCCCGCAGGTGACAGCGCCGCAGGCCCGCCGCCGGCCCTTTCCGACGCGCCCCGGAGAGCCCGCACACCCACCGGGGAGACGCACGGAACACCGTTTTCCGCGGTACCCGCTGGATCTACGACACGCCGTAGAACTACGATCTGTAGTACTACCGGCGGTCGGTATTTGGAGAGGCGGGTATGGAAGCCCTTGAACTCGCGAGGTGGCAGTTCGGCGTCACCACGATCTACCACTTCCTGTTCGTACCCCTGACCATCGGGCTGTCGTTCATCGTGGCCGTGCTCCAGACCCTCTGGTACCGCACCGGCAGGCACGAGTACCTGCAGGCCACCCAGTTCTTCGGCAAGCTCTTCCTCATCAACTTCGCCATGGGCGTGGTCACCGGCATCGTGCAGGAGTTCCAGTTCGGCATGAACTGGAGCGAGTACTCCCGCTTCGTCGGCGACGTCTTCGGCGCCCCGCTGGCCATGGAGGCACTGCTCGCCTTCTTCCTGGAGTCCACCTTCATCGGGCTGTGGATCTTCGGCTGGCACCGGCTGCCCCGGGGCGTCCACCTGGCCTGCATCTGGGCGGTCGCCATCGGCACCAACCTCTCGGCGTACTTCATCCTCGCCGCCAACGCCTGGATGCGTCACCCGGTGGGCTACACGGTCAACGAGGAGAACGGGCGCGCCGAGCTCACCGACATCTGGGCCGTGCTCAGCAACGACCAGGCCTGGTCCACCTACCTGCACACCGTCTCGGCAGCCTTCATCACCGCCGGGCTGTTCGTCGTGGCGGTCAGCGCCTACAAGCTCTGGCGCAACAGCCACCACAACGACACCGGCACCCCCGGCGTGGTCCCGCCCCGGAAGGACTTCGCGCTGTTCCGCGGCACGCTCAAGGTCGGCCTGGCCTTCACCCTGGTCGCCGGCGCCCTGGTGGTCTTCTCCGGCGACCACCAGGCCAAACTCGCCGCCGAGTACGAGCCGATGAAGCTCGCCGCCGCCGAGGCCCTGTGGGAGACCGAGGAGGGCGCGGCCTTCTCCGCCCTGGCCGTCGGCGACACCGAGGAGCGCTACAACCCCATCGACATCACCATTCCCAACGTGCTCAGCTTCCTCGCCACCGGTCAGTTCGACGGCGAGGTGCACGGGATGAACAACCTGGAGGAGGCCTACGACGAGTACTACGGCCCCGGGGACTACACCCCCAACGTGTTCGTCGTGTACTGGTCCTTCCGCCTGATGATGGGCCTGGGCATGTTCGGGGTGGCGGTCGCCGCGCTCGGCCTCCTGCTCACCTGGGGCAGGGAGCGCACGCCGACCAGCAAGTGGTTCTACTACGCGGCCATGCTCGCGCTGCCCGCGGCGCTGGCCGCCAACATCTTCGGCTGGGTGCTCACCGAGATGGGCCGCCAGCCCTGGACCGTGCACGGCGAGCTGCTCACCGCGGCCAGCGTCTCCCCCGGGGTGAGCCTGGGAGCCGTCGCGGCGAGCCTGGCCGGGTTCACCGCGGTGTACGGGGTGCTCTTCGTCGTCGAGGTCGGCCTGCTCCTGAAGTACGTCAAGGCCGGCCCCTCCCACCTCGTCCCCGAGCTGGAGGACGACGGGGACGAGTCCAAGATCCCGCACTTCAGCTACTAGGAGCCAAGGACCATGGAACTGGCCGTCATCTGGTTCACCGCCATCTCGGTCCTGTGGATCGGGTACTTCGTCCTGGAGGGGTTCGACTTCGGGGTGGGCACGCTCATGCCCTTCATGGGCAGGCGCGACTCCGTCGACCGCCGGGTCGCCATCAACGCGATCGGACCGGTCTGGGACGCCAACGAGGTGTGGCTGATCACCGCGGTCGGCGCGACCTTCGCCGCCTTTCCCGCCTGGTACGCCTCCCTGCTCAGCGGGTTCTACGCACCGGTGTTCCTCATCCTCGTCGCGCTGATCCTGCGCGGTGTGGCGTTCGAGTACCGGGGCAAGCGCGACAGCTCCGCGTGGCGCGCCTGGTGGGACCGGGCGATCTTCGCGGGCAGCACCGCGCCCGCCTTCCTGTGGGGCGTGGTCTTCGCCAACGTCGTCCGGGGCGTGGCCATGGGCTCCGACCAGGTGGTCACCTCCTCGGTGGCCGACCTGCTCAACCCGTACGCCCTGGTCGGCGGGCTGACCACGCTGTCGCTGTTCACCCTGCACGGGGCGATCTTCCTGACCCTGAAGACCGACGGGCCGGTGCGGACCCGCGCGCGCCGGGCCGCCCTGTGGTCGGCGTGCGCCGCGGTCCCGCTGGTCTCGCTCTTCCTGGCCTGGACCCAGCTCGCCCACGGCGACGGGACCGCGACCCTGCCGCTCGTCGCCCTCTCCGCCGCCGCCCTGGCCGGCGGGGTCGCGGCGGCCTGGCGGCGCCGCGAGGGGTGGTCGTTCGCCTGCACGGCGGTGACAATCCTGACCGCGTTCGCCGCCCTGTTCACCGCGCTGTTCCCGAACGTGCTGGCCTCCACCACCGATCCGGCGTTCAGCCTGACCGTCGCGAACGCCTCCTCCGCCGAGTACACGCTGACCGTGATGTCGTGGGTGGCGGTGGTGTTCCTGCCGCTCGTGCTCCTCTACCAGGGGTGGAGCTACTGGGTGTTCCGCAGGAGGGTGACCGGCGGGACCGTGACGGGGGCGACCGCCACCCGCACCGACCACGGGGGCAGGACCCCCGAACCCGCCGCCTGACCGCGCCGCGCGGCCTCCCGGGCGCACCCGCCCGGGAGGCTTCCGGCCGCCCCGCTCGCGGGGAGGGACCGCGGGGCGAGCCGGTCCGCGAGGCGCACCGGGTGGATACTGGGGCCGTCGCGCCCGCTCATACCGGCCGGAGCGGCCCCGTTCCACCGTGAAGGTCCCAGCCGCTCCGAGTCAGCCGTGCACCCGACCCGAACGACGCCGTGAGGTCCCGCTCCCATGAAACCCCTTGACCCGCGCCTGGTGCGCACCGCAAGCGCGGTACGCGCGCACCTGGCCGTCTCCGTGGCCAGCGGAGTGCTCATCACCGGCCTGATCCTGGTCCAGGCCTGGCTGCTGGCCCGCGCCGTCACCGGCGCGTGGCGGGGCGAGGGGATGGACACCCTGGGCTGGGTGGTGGGCGCGGTCGCGGCCGTCGCCGTGGTCCGGGCCCTGCTGTCCTACGCGGCCGAGACCTCAGCGCTGCGCAGCGCAGCGCGCACCAAGTCGCAGCTGCGCCGCCGCTTGGTGGCGCACGTGACCGGTTCGGGCAGGGTGTGGGCCGCGGAACCGGGCGGCGAGCAGGGCTCGCCCAAGGCGGGCGAGCTGGTCACCCTGGCCACCCGGGGCCTGGACGCGCTCGACGACTACTTCGCCCGCTACCTGCCCCAACTGGTCCTGGCCGCGATCGTGCCGCTCGCCGTGCTGGCGGTGGTGTTCTGGGCGGACTGGATCTCGGGGATCGTCATCCTGGTGACGGTTCCGCTGATCCCGCTTTTCATGGCGCTGATCGGCATGCACACCCAGCAGCGCACCGACCGGCAGTGGAAGCTGCTGAGCCGGCTGGGCGGACACTTCCTGGACGTGGTGGAGGGGCTGCCGACCCTGGCCGTGTTCCGCCGGGCCAAGGCGCAGGCCGAGATCCTGCGCCGGGTGGGCGAGGACCACCGGCGGGCGACGATGGGAACGCTGCGGATCGCCTTCCTGTCGGCGTTCGCGCTGGAACTGCTGTCCACCCTGGCGGTGGCGCTGGTCGCGGTGGAGGTGGGCCTGCGCCTGCTGGGCGGCCACATGGACTACCAGACGGCACTGCTGGTGCTGATCCTGGCGCCGGAGGCCTACCTGCCGCTGCGGGAGGTGGGCGCCCGGTTCCACGCGAGCATGGAGGGCGTGTCCGCCGCCGAGCAGGTGTTCACCGAACTGGAGCGCGGACGCGAAGCGGCGCGGACCGGGACCGCCGCCTCCGGCGACGCCGAGGAGACCCCGGCGACGGGGCGCGGCGGCTCCTGCGCCCCTCCCCCGGCGACCGGCCGGCCCGCGCCCGCCGCCGGGGGCGACATCCGCTTCGAGGACGTGGAACTGCTCTACCCCGGACGGGACGTGCCCGCCCTGTCCGGACTGGAACTGGAGGTGGCGTCCGGGGAGCACCTGCTGCTCACCGGCCCCAGCGGGTCGGGCAAGTCCACCCTGCTGTCGCTGCTGCTGCGGCTGAACGAGCCCACCCGCGGACGCGTCAGTGTGCGCGCGCCCGGCGGGCGGTGGGAACCCCTGGACGGGATCGACGCCGACGACTGGCGCCTCGGCACCGCCTGGGTCCCCCAGAGCCCCTACCTGTTCGACGTGTCCGTGGCCGACAACATCCGCCTGGGCGCGCCGGGAGCCTCCATGGAGCGGGTCCGCGAGGCGGCCCGGCTGGCCGAGGCCGACGCGTTCGTCCGCGCCCTCCCCGACGGCTACGACACCCGGCTCGGAGAGCGCGGCGCCCGCCTGTCGGCCGGGCAGAGGCAGCGGATCGCGCTGGCGCGGGCGCTGTGCAGGGACGCCCCGCTCGTCCTGCTGGACGAGCCCACCGCCCACCTGGACCCCGAGAGCGCCGCGGCGGTGCGCACGGCCGTCGCCCGGCTCCTGGAGGGCCGGACCGCAGTCATCGTCGCCCACGACACCGGCTGGGCGCGCGGCGTCCTCGGGGACACCCTGCGGACCGCGTCGCTGCCGCTGCCGACCCGTGAAGGGAGCGTGTCGCGATGAGCGCCGACACCGCCCCCGGCGCGGCCCGGGCGTCCGAGCGCGAACGCCGCCGCGACCCGCTGCTGCGGATGACGGCCCTGGCCCGGCCCCGCAGGGGCCGCTTCGCGCTCGGCGTGCTGCTGGGCGCCGCCGCGACCGGCGCGGCCGTGGCCCTGCTGGGCGTGGCCGCGTGGATGCTGGCCGTCGCCGCCGAGCACCCGCCCATCACCGCTCTGGGCGTGGCCGTGGTCGCCACCCGCGCGCTGGGCGTGGGCCGCGGGGTGGCCCGCTACCTGGAGCGGCTGGTCACCCACGACGCCGCGTTCCGCACGCTGGCCGAGGTCAGGGTGCGGGTTTACGAGCGGCTCGCCAGGACCGAGCCGTTCGGCCGCTTCCGGTCCGGCGACCTGGTGTCCCGGCTGGTCAACGACACCGAGGCCACCTTGGACCTGCTGGTGCGCGGCCTGACGCCGCCGCTGGTCTCGGTGGTGACCGGCGGCGCCGCGGTGCTGGTCCTGACCGCGCTGTACGTCCCGGGCGGGCTGCTGCTGGCGGCGGGCCTGCTGCTGGCGGGGCTGGCGGTGCCGCTGGCCGCGGCCGCGCTGGGCCGGGAACCGGGCAGGCGCCAGGCCAGAGCGCGCGGGGAGCTGTCGACGACTCTGGTGGACACCCTGCACGGGGCCCCCGACCTGGTCGCCTACGGCGCCATGGACCAGCAGGTGGCCCGGGTGTACGCGGCCGACGAGGAGTTGACCCGGCTGGCGCGCAGGGACTCCGCGATCCTGGGGCTGGGCGCCGGGGCGAGCGCGCTGATCACCGGGCTGACCGTGTGGGGCGCACTGTTCCTGGGCGTGGCCGCCGTGGAGGGCGGGACACTGGACGCGGTGTCGCTGGCGGTGCTGGTGCTGGTGACGCTGGCGGCGTTCGAGATCGTGGCGCCGCTGCCCGCCGTGGCGGCCAGGCTGGGTGCCATCCGGGCGAGCGGCGCCAGGCTGTTCGGGGTCCTGGACACCCCGCCCGCGGTGGCCGCGCCCACCCGCACGGGTTTGGATCCGAACGGGGACGCCACGGTACGGGTACGGGACCTGCGGGTGCGCTACGGTCCCGGGGAACCGTGGGCGCTGGACGGGGTGGACCTGGAGATCCCCGCCGGGTGGACGGTGGCGGTGATCGGCCCCAGCGGCGCGGGCAAGAGCACGCTGGCTTCGGTGCTGCTACGGTTCCGCGATCCGGACGGCGGCCTGGTGGAGATCGGTGGGGAGGACGTAACGTCCTATCCGGCCGACGAGGTGCGCGGGGTGGTGTCGGGGGTGCCGCAGGACCCGCACGTGTTCGCCTCGACGCTGCGGGAGAACCTGCGGCTGGCCCGGCCCGGCGCGGAGGACGAGGAGCTGTGGGAGGCGCTGCGGCGCGCGCGGCTGGCCGACGAGGTGGCGGCGACGCCCCGGGGGCTGGACACGCTGGTGGGCACGCACGGGCTGGGCCTGAGCGGCGGGATGGTGCAGCGGCTGGCGCTGGCCCGCGCCCTGCTGGCGGCGCCCCGGGTGCTGGTGCTGGACGAGCCGACCGCCCACCTGGACCCGGACACGCGCGACGCGGTGGTGGAGGACCTGCTGGCCGCGGCCGAGGGGTACTCCACCCTGCTGGTCACGCACGACATGACGGGCCTGGACAGCGTGGACCGGATCTACGTGGTGCGCGACGGCCGGGTGATCCAGCAGGGCACGCACGAGGAACTGTCCCGGCGGGAGGGCTGGTACCGCGACGTCAGCGCGGACTGAGCGTGCCGGGACCGCGCACGGCGGTCCGGTCCCGTCGCGCGCGTGCGGCGGGACCGGCCGAAAACGGGGGGACATGACGGACGGTACTGGGATACCGTCCCACCGTGCCGCCCAGACAGACCGCTTGGAACGCGCGAGCCGGATGAGCCCCTGGAGTGATCATGACCGACTCCGACCTGCGCGCGCTGGACCTGCCCGGCCTCAACTTCGCCGCCAAGTACCCCAGCATCCCCACCTACCACACCCTCGACCCCCGGAACGGGGGTCTGCTGGAGGAGGCCACCGCTTTCACCGGCGACGTCGTGTTGACGGAGAAGGTCGACGGAGTCAATGCGCGTATCGTCTCCTTCCCCTCCGGGGACTACGTGCTGGGCGGCCGCGAGGAGCTGCTGTACGCCAGGGGCGACCTGGTCGGGAACCCCGCCCTGGGCGTAGTCGACGCCCTGCGCGCCCTGGTCGGCCGGATCACACCCCCGGCCTCCGGGATCGCCGTCCACTACCTGGAAGTGTACGGGGGCAGGGTCACCGCTGCCAGCCGCGAGTACACCGGCGACCGCGCCGTCGGGTACCGGATGTTCGACTCGGCGGCCGTCCCGGCCGAGGTGCTGTCCCTGCGGCGACGGGAGGTCTCCGCCTGGCGCGAGGCCGGGGGCCAGGGCTTCCTCCCCGAGGACGCGCTCCTCCGGCTCGCCGAGCGCGAGGGGGTCGGGCTCACACCCCGGCTCGCCACCGTGCCCGCCGACGAGATGCCCCAAGGCGTCGTCGAGACCTCGGAGTTCGTCGCCGAACACCTGCCGGGCACCAGGGTCGCGCTGGACGGGGGCGCGGGCGGCCGGGCGGAGGGGGTCGTGCTGCGCACCACGGACCGGTCGGTGATCGCCAAGGCCCGCTTCCAGGACTACCGGCGCACGCTCAAGCGCCGGTCCCGGCGCGGATGACGACGGCCGGGTCACCGGGCCCGGATCTGACAGCGGGAGCGGTCTCCTCTAGGGTTCCCCCGTGGCCAATCCTGTTCGTGAGTTCCTCGGTGGCGTCGGCGCCCTCCTGCGCGGCTTCGCCCTGCTGTTGCGCAGACCGCGCCTGTTCCTGCTCGGCGCCCTCCCCGCCCTGATCACGTCGCTGGTGTTCCTGGCGCTGTTCGTGCTCCTGGTGGTGAACCTGACCGACCTGGCCGACTGGGCGACGCCCTTCGCCGACGGCTGGGACCCCCTGTGGCAGGGACTGCTGCGCGGCGCCGTGTCCGTGGCGGTCCTGGCCGGGTCGCTCCTGCTGATGGTGATCGCGTTCACGACGGTCACGCTGACCCTGGGCGGGCCGATCTACGACAAGGTCACCGAACTGGTCGAGAAGGAGCTGGGCAACGACCCCGGCGAGCTCGACGAGCCGCTGATGGCGTCGATGTGGCGGGCCGTCCGGCAGTCGCTGGCGGTCGTGGCGGTGTCCCTGCTGGTGACGTTGCTCGTGTTCGCGATCGGTTTCGTCCCGCTGGTGGGACAGGTAGTCGGTCCGGTGATGGCCGCCGTGCTGGGCGGGTGGCTGCTCGCGATCGAGATGCTGGCGAGCGCGTTCGACCGGCGGGGGCTGACGACCATCCGGGAGCGGCGCCGGTACATGGGCACGCGGCGTGCGCGGGTGCTGGGCTACGCGGTGCCGACGTACTTCCTGTTGGCGATCCCGTTCCTGGCGGTCGTGGTCTTCCCCGCCGCCGCCGCGGGCGCGGTGCTCCTCGCCCGCGAGCTGGCTCCCGCAGCGCCGACCCGGCCGGACCCCGCCGGGCCCCCGCCGGAGCCGGGCGCTCCGAGCGGACCGCCTCCTGGCGGGCCCTTCCCCGGAGGACACGTGCAGGGCTGACCGAGGACGGACTCCGCCCGGCGCACGCACCTCCGGTCCGGCCCGCGAAACCGCCCCGTGCCTACGCGCGGGGCGGTTCCCCTTACGCCCGTCCGGAGCCCGGGACCGCCTCGCGGCCCGCAGGCCGGCGCATACACGGCGGGGGTCGACCTCGAACCGGAGCGGAGGCTGTCCGCGGGGCGGCGGAGGAGGCGGCGGCCCGTCAGCGGTGGGCGTAGGCTCGGGGAGGGACCTCCGTGAGCTCGTGTCCCGGGTGCCACCCCCGTGTACCGGGAGGAGGCCGGTCTACCTCAGGCCGGGAGCGCGGCGCAGCGCCGTGGAGATCATCCGCTCCACCAGGGCCGCGTAGTCCACGCCGGTGGCGGCCCACATCTGCGGGAAGGCCGACGCCGGGGTGAAGCCGGGCATGGTGTTGAGCTCGTTGACGAGGATGTCGCCGTCCTCGGTGTAGAAGAAGTCGACGCGGGCCAGGCCCTCGCACCCCATCGCCTCGAACACCTCGGCGGCCAGCGCGCGCAGGCGCGCCGTGGCCTCCTCGGGAAGCTCCGCCGGGATGGTCAGGCTGCTCGTGGACAGGTACTTGGCCTCGAAGTCGTAGAAGTCGAAGCCGTCGGCGACGTGCACCTCGGCCGGGACGGACACGTCGGGTGTGCCGCCGTCCTCGGACTCCAGCACGCCGCACTCCACCTCGCGGCCCACGACCCGGGCCTCCACCAGCACCTTGGGGTCGTGCTCGCGGGCGGCCTCGACCGCGGCGGCCACCGCGTCGGCGTCGGAGGAGTCCTCCACCTTGCTGATGCCCACGCTGCTGCCCGCGCGGGCGGGCTTGACGAACACGGTGGCGCCGAGCTCGGCGACGTCGTCCAGCACCCTCTTGCGCTCGGTGCGCCAGTGGCGGTCGGTGATGGCCACGAAGTCGCTGGTGGGGATGCCGTTGCCGCGCAGCATGGCCTTCATGAAGACCTTGTCCATGGAGGCGGAGCTGGAGAACACCCCGGCCCCGGCGTAACGCACGCCCATCATCTCGAACAGCCCCTGGATGGTGCCGTCCTCGCCGAAGGGGCCGTGCAGCAGCGGCAGCACCACGTCCACCCCGGCCAGGCGCTCGGGGCCCTTGACCGGGTCCACGACCATCAACTGGCCCGCCGAGTCGAAGGGCAGCGCGAGGTCGGCGCCGTCCTCGGACACCGAAGGCAGCGCGCTGGTGCCAGCGTCGATGCGCAGGCTCTCGGGGTCGCCCGAGGTCAGCACCCAGTTGCCCGTGCGGGTGATACCGACCGGCACGATCTCGTAGCGGTCGTGGTCGACGACGGACAGCACGCTGCCCGCGGTGACGCAGGAGATCTCGTGTTCGGAGCTACGCCCGCCGAAGACGACGGCCACCCGAATCTTGCGCTGTTCGGACGACATGCTGCCTGACCCTATCTCGCCGTTGGTTGGAACCGGAGCGGGTGGAACCCCGCGGTGTGTCAGCCGTCCCCGCCGAGGGCCGCCAGGGCGTCCTCGACGAGGTCACGGGGGTCCTCCAGGCCGACGGAGAACCGTACCGCCCCCGGTGAGATGCCCGCGGCGGCCAGTTCCGGCTCGCTCATGCTGCGGTGCGACGTGGAGGCGACGTGTCCGGCGAGCGTGTGCGTGCCACCCAGCGAGGCGGCGATGGTGGCCACGCGCAACCGGTCGGCGAAGGCCATCCCGGCCTCGCGTCCGCCGCGCGGGTGCACGGTCACGACCGCGCCGTAGCGGCCCCGGTCGAACAGCTTGCCGGCGAGCGCCGACTGGGGGTGGGAGGCCAGCGAGGGGTGGTCGACCCGCTCCACCAGAGGGTGACCCTCCAGTGCCGCGGCGAGGGCCGCCGCGCTCTCGCACTGGCGCTGCACCCGCAGCGGCAGCGTCTCCAGCCCGCGGTGCAGCAGGTAGGCCTCGTCGGGGGCCAGGCAGGGGCCCAGGTCCACGCGCGCGGAGCGGATGCGCGCGATCAGGTCGGGCGAGGCCACGGCCACGCCGCCGGTGGTGTCGCTGTGGCCCCCGATGTACTTGGTGGCCGAATGCACGACCACGTCGGCACCGTGCTCCAGCGGACGGCACACGGCCGGCGAGGCGAAGGTGGAGTCCACCACCAGGACGGCGTCGGCCTCGTGGGAGATCCGTGCCAGCTCGGGCAGGTCGGAGACGGTCATGGTGGGGTTGGACAGCGTCTCGGTGAACACCATCCGGGTGTCGGGTCCCACGGCGGCGCGCACGGCGTCGGGGTCGGTGATGTCCACGAAGTCGGTGCGCACGCCGAACCGGCGCAGCAGTCGGTCCAGGAGCGAATGGGTGTTGCCGTAGATGGACTGCGAGGCCACCACATGGGATCCGGCCTCGGTCAGCGCCATGAACACCGTGCTGAGCGCGCCCATGCCCGAGGAGAAGGCCTGTCCGCGCACCGGGCCCGGCACCCCGGCGCCCTCCAGGGCCGCGACGGCGTCGGCGAACGCGTCCACGGTGGGGCTGTCGATGCGCGCGTAGGAGTAGCCCCGTCGGGTGCCCGCCAGCACGTCCGCGTACTCCCGGGAGGTGTCGAACGCGTAGGTGGTGGCCCGGTGGACGGGCATGCGCATCGGGCGCTCGGCGGGAACCGGCGCCTGCGGGAGGGAGACCGCCCGCGTGTACTCGCCCTCGGCCCCGGCTCCCGGTGCGGACCCTGGTGTGTGTGACATCGTGCTCGCTCTCAGACCCCGTAGCGCTCGGGCTTGGCGCTGCGCGCCATGAAGGCTGCCAGCGCCTCGGCCGGGCTCAGGTCGTGGTGCATCATCTTGACGACGGCCTCGGTGATCGGCATGTCGACCCCGTGGGCCCATCCGAGTTCCAGGACGGATTCGGAGGACTTGACCCCCTCGGCCGTCTGCTTGGTCTCCGCGACGACCTGTTCGAGGGTTTTACCAGCGCCCAGTTTCTCACCGAAGGTCCGGTTTCGCGACAGCGGCGACGAGCATGTCGCGACCAGGTCGCCCATTCCGGCCAGGCCGGACAGGGTGTGCTCGTCCGCGCCCAGGGCCACGGCCAGGCGCGTGGTCTCGGCCAGGCCGCGGGTGATGAGGGACGCCTTGGTGTTGTCCCCGAAGCCCATGCCCTCGGCCACGCCGACGGCCAGGCCGATCACGTTCTTCATCGCGCCGCCGATCTCCACCCCGACCAGGTCGGTGCTGGTGTAGGGGCGGAAGTAAGCCGACTTGAACAGGCTCTGGAGCCGCACGGCCGTCGGCTCGTGCGGGCAGGCGACCACCGCGGTGGCGGGCTGGCGCTCGGCGATCTCGCGGGCCAGGTTGGGGCCCGACACGACCGCGATGCGCTCCTCGGAGTACTCCAGGACCTCGGCGATGATCTGGCTCACCCGCATGCGGGTGCCCAGTTCCACACCCTTCATGAGGCTGACGACCACCGCGTCCTCGCGCAGGTGGGGGCGCCAGTCCACGAGGTTGGCCCGCAGCGTCTGCGACGGCACCGCCAGCACCACCACGTCGGCCTCCGCCAGCGCCTTGGGGGCGTCGGCGGTGGCCCGCAGGCGCGGGTTGAGGGCGATCCCGGGGAAGTAGTCGGGGTTCTGCGAGGTCTCGTTGATCGCTTCGACCACCGAGGAGCGCCGCCCCCACAGGACGACCTCGGCGGCGGGGCCGTCCGGACGGCGTTGCCCGGCCGGGTCGGCCGCGTCCGCGATGATGTTCGCGAACACGGTGCCCCACGACCCCGCGCCGAGAACGGCGATCCTCACGTCGTCGGTACCCATCGGCTCCCTCATGCCCCCGCGTTGTTCCCGCCGTTGTCGCTCTTCGCCCCGGTCTGGTCGTCGGCCGGCGCCGTGCTGTCCGCCGCGGCGGGCGTGCCGCCGTCCACGGGGGGCCGCTCCTCGCTCGCGGCGGCCGCGGCCCGCGTCCTCCTGGGGTCGTAGGGGACCGCGGGCGGCTCCTCCCCGCGGATCCGCGCCTGGAGGGCGGTGATGTCGGCCATGATCGCCTCGGTGGCCTCCCGCAGGACCGTCCCGGTCAGCGGCTGGCCCCGGAACCGGGACAGGTCCACGGGCGGTCCGGCCAGGAACTCCACGCGCTTGCGCGGGAACAGCCTGACCTTCTTGGTGCCGTAGGGCATGATGTGCTGTTCGCCCCAGTGCGCCACCGGGACCACGGGCACTCCCGTGGTGAGGGCCAGGCGCGCCACGCCGGTCTTGGCGGCCATCGGCCACAGGTCCGGGTCCCGGGTGCAGGTGCCCTCGGGGTAGAAGATCACCGAGGCCTCGTCACGGGTGAGCGCCAGCTCGGCCTCGTGGAGCGCCTTGACGGCGTCGGTGCTGCCGCGCTTGACCGGGATCTGGCCGGTGCTCCTGGCCACCGCGCTCACCACGGGGATGCGCATGACCCCCTCCTTCATGGTGAAGGTCGGCCAGCGCCGGGCACCGATGTAGAGGAAGTGGGCGACCGTGAGCGGGTCGGCCAGGGACAGGTGGTTGAGGGCGATGATCGCGCCGCCCCTGGCCGGGACGTGCTCGGTGCCCTTCCAGTCCGGCTTGGTCACGAACCACAGGACGAACCGGACGATCCGGGAGACGACCGCTTTCACCCACCGGGATTCTCGTTGCTTGGCCACGGGACTCCTCACTCCATCGCTCCGGGCCCGTCGAGGCCGCACAGCACAACCGATTCAGTGTAGGGCGTGTTCGGGGGACGCGGCCCGGCGCGGTCGGCGCAGCCGACGGCTCCTCCCCGAACGCCTACCCTCGTCACTGACGTGCCGTACCGACGCTCCGGGGGGACCGTGACCGGCTGTGGAGAGCAGGGCGGGGCACCGCGCCCCGGGGCGCGCTGGTCCCTGGTCGTCCCGGTGAAGCGCCTCGGCCGCGCAAAGACGCGGCTGGCCCCGGCCGCGAAGGGGCGCCGGGAGGACCTGGCGCTGGCCATCGCCTGCGACACGGTGGCCGCGGCGCGGGCCTGCCCCGGGGTGGCTGCGGTGTTCGTGGTGACCGAGGACGCGCGCGCGGGCGCCGAACTGGCCCGGTCGGGCGCGGAGGTGGTGGGCGGCGAGCCCGGCACGGGGCTGAACCCGGCGCTGGAGCACGGGGCCGCCGTCGCACGGCGGCGCCTGCCCGGGCTCGGGGTGTGCGCCCTGTCCGCCGACCTGCCCGCGCTGCGCCCCGAGGAGTTGGAGCGGGTCCTGGCCGCGGCGGCCGGGCACGACCGCTCCTTCCTGCCGGACGCTCCCGGTGTGGGCACGACGCTGTTCGCCGCCGCGCCCGGGCAACCGTTCACCCCGGCCTTCGAGGGACCCTCGCGGGCCCGCCACCTGGCCGGGGGCGTCAGGGAGCTGGTGGTGCCGGACGTGGCGTCGGTGCGGCGCGACGTGGACACGTTCGAGGACCTGCGTGCCGCGGTGTCGCTGGGGGTGGGCCCCAGGACGAGCGGGCTGTGGGAGCTCGTGGGCGGCGGCCTGTGCCCGCAGAGCGCGCCCTGAGCCCTCCTGAGGCCCCGATGCACCCTTCCCCTCCCCCGGACGCCGCAGGGGCCCCGTGCGCCGCGTGTGCACGCCCCATGAGCCCCACAAGGCCCTCAAGCACCCTCCTGGTGCTCCTCCTGAGCCACATGACCCCCACGAGATCTTGGCGCACCCCCTTGGCTTCCTGCGTCCCGTGAGCCTCACAGGCCCACGAACGCGTTCCGCCCGGGCCCCTCGAAGGGGACCCGGGCGGACGGACCCGTCGCCTTGCGGTGGCGGGTTACTTCTTGTCGCCGTTGACCAGAGCCTTGAAGTCAGCGCCAGCGCGGAACTTCGGTACGAAGCTCGCGGGGACGTTGATGGTGGCGCCGGTGGCGGGGTTGCGGGCCGTGCGGGCCGCGCGCTCGGACTTCTCGAAAACGCCGAAGCCGGTGATGGCGACCTTGTCGCCCGACGCCACGGTGGCCTGAATGGTGTCAAGCACAGCGTTGACCGCTTCGGTCGCGGTCTTCTTGTCTCCGAGCCGATCGGAGATCGCGTCGATCAGGTCACGCTTGTTCATAAGGTTCCTCCGGTTCCCCCTTGCTCGCACGAAATTAGGGGAAGCAGAGGCCCTTACACAAATACAAACGCCTACGGGCAGGGCGTGTCGGGGCCATCCCCACCTGCGCGGCAGCTTCCGGGGGACCCCGGTCCAGACCGGAGACGCCCCGGGCTTCAGTCCCTTTTGGCCCCTTCTGCGAGCCTCAAATGCCTACGTATAACCGGATTCCGGGCACGGGACACGCTGGGCTTAAGGACGGAAGACCCGTAAGCAGACGCTCACAGCATGTAAAGGTAAAATATTTCTGGACCGGGGGTGTCCTGCGTCACACAGGCCACGGATCCCCGGCCCAGAAGCCGATCAGTGTCTAGAGGGTCACCGGCAGCCAGGGCTTGCGGGTGCCCTCGAACTCCCCGATCCCGTCCGTGTGGCGAAGGGTCAGCGCGATGTCGTCCAGGCCCTCCAGGAGCCGCCAGCGGGTGTAGTCGTCCAACTCGAAGGACTCCCGCACGTCCGCAGCCGGAACACGCACCTCGCGCTCGACCAGGTCCACGGTCACCTCGGTTGCGGGGTCGGCCTCGACGGCCGCCCAGACGCGGTCGATGACCTCTTGGGCCAGCAGGACCGTCAGCAGTCCGCCCTTGAGCGAGTTGCCGCGGAAGATGTCGGCGAAGCGCGAGGACAGCACCGTCTTGAAGCCGTAGTCCTGGAGCGCCCACACGGCGTGCTCGCGCGAGGAGCCCGTGCCGAAGTCCGGCCCGGTCACCAGCACGGACGCGCCCTGGTACTCGGGGCGGTTGAGGACGAAGTCGGGGTCGGACTTGCGCCACTCGGCGAACAGGCCGTCCTCGAAGCCGGTCCGGCTGACCCGCTTGAGGTAGACGGCCGGGATGATCTGGTCGGTGTCGACGTTGCTCGCGCGCAGCGGCACGGCCCGACCGGTGTGGACGTCGAACTTCTCCATGAGAGGTCTCTCCTAACGGGGCGCGCTAGAGGGCGGCCAGGTCGGCGGGCGAGGACAGGGTGCCGCGCACAGCGGTGGCGGCGGCGACCTGCGGCGACACCAGGTGGGTGCGTCCTCCGCGGCCCTGGCGGCCCTCGAAGTTGCGGTTGGAGGTGGAGGCGCTGCGCTCGCCGGGCTTGAGCTGGTCGGGGTTCATGCCCAGGCACATCGAGCAGCCCGCCTCGCGCCACTCGGCGCCGGCCTCCTCGAAGATCCGGCCCAGGCCCTCCTGGTTGGCCTGCTCCTTGACCCGCATGGAGCCGGGGACGACGAGCATGCGCACGCCCTCGGCCACCCTGCGGCCGCGGATGATCTCGGCGGCGGAGCGCAGGTCCTCGATGCGGCCGTTGGTGCACGAGCCCAGGAAGACGGTGTCCACCCTCACCTCGCGCATCGGCGTTCCGGCCACGAGGTCCATGTAGGCCAGGGCCTTCTCGGCGGCGGCGCGGGCGGAGGGGTCCTCGAACGAGGCGGGGTCGGGCACGGAGGCGTCCAGCGGCACGCCCTGGCCGGGGTTGGTGCCCCAGGTGACGAACGGGCTGAGCTCGTCGGCGTCCAGCACGACCTCGGCGTCGAAGACCGCGCCCTCGTCGGTGCGCAGGCCCTTCCAGTGCTCGACCGCGGCGTCGAAGTCCTCACCCTGCGGCGCGTGCGCCCGGCCGCGGATGTAGTCGAACGTGGTCTGGTCCGGGGCGATCATCCCGGCGCGGGCGCCCGCCTCGATGGACATGTTGCACACCGTCATGCGGGCTTCCATGGACAGGGCCTCGATGGCCTCGCCCCGGTACTCGATGACGTAGCCCTGGCCGCCGCCGGTGCCGATCTTGGCGATGACCGCGAGGATGACGTCCTTGGCGGACACCCCCGGACGCAGCGTGCCGTTCACGGTGACGGCCATCGTCTTGAAGGGGGCCATCGGCAGGGTCTGGGTGGCCAGGACGTGCTCGACCTGGCTGGTACCGATACCGAACGCCAGGGCGCCGAACGCGCCGTGGGTGCTGGTGTGGCTGTCGCCGCAGACGATGGTCATGCCCGGCTGGGTCAGGCCCAACTGGGGGCCGACCACGTGCACCACGCCCTGCTCGATGTCGCCCATCGGGTGCAGCCGCACGCCGAAGTCGGAGCAGTTCTTGCGCAGCGTCTCGACCTGCTTGCGGGAGACCGGGTCGGCGATGGGGGCCAGCAGGTCCTGGGTGGGGACGTTGTGGTCCTCGGTGGCGATGGTCAGGTCCGGGCGGCGCACGGACCGGCCCGCCAGGCGCAGGCCCTCGAAGGCCTGCGGGCTGGTCACCTCGTGGACGAGGTGGAGGTCGATGTAGAGCAGGTCCGGCTCGCCGTCGGCACGTCGGACGACGTGCTCCTCCCAGACCTTCTCGGCCATCGTGCGTGCCATGGGCGATCGCCTCTCTCGTAATCGTCTCGGGCGCGTCTCGTGTGGAGCCCTGCGCGGACTGCGGCCTGACTTGCATTCCATATTTCGAGACGGCAATATCAAGCCATGGACAACTCTAGCTCATCCAGCGGCGTCGGTGTCCTGGACAAGACCATGTCCGTCCTCGACGCCCTGGAGTCGGGACCGGCGTCCCTGGCCCAGTTGGTACAGATCACCGGCCTGGCCCGGCCGACGGCCCACCGGCTGGCGGTGGCGCTGGAGCGCCACCGCATGGTCACCCGCGACAGCCAGGGGCGCTTCGTGCTGGGTCCGCGCCTGGGAGAGCTGTCGATAGCGACCGGCGAGGACCGGCTGCTGGCGGTGGCCTCCCCCGTGCTGGTGCAGCTGCGCGACCTGACCGGGGAGAGCGCGCAGCTCTACCGCCGCCAGGGCGACCTGCGGGTCTGCGTGGCCGCCTCCGAGCGCAGCAGCGGACTGCGCGACACGGTCCCGGTCGGCAGCGAGTTGCCCATGAACGCCGGCTCGGCCGCCCAGGTGCTGCTGGCCTGGGAGGACTCCGACCGGATCCGCCGCTCCCTGCTGGGGGCGCGGTTCACGGCGGCCAGCCTGGCCCAGGTGCGCCGCCGCCGCTGGGCCCAGAGCGTGGCCGAGCGCGAGCAGGGCGTGGCCTCGGTATCCGCGCCGGTGTCGGGTCCCGGCGGGCGCGTGATCGCCGCCGTGTCGGTGTCGGGCCCCATAGAGCGCCTGACCCGCTCACCCGGCCGCATCCACTCCCAGGCGGTCCTGTCGGCGGCGGAGAAGATCAGCGAGTCCCTGCACAGCTACGAGGGCTCGCACTAGCCGGGCGGCACCGCCTGTCGGGCCGTCCGGGAGACGGTCCGCCGGGGGCGTCGGGGTGAAGCACCCGGTGGCGGTCCTTGGCCCGGGAGCGGGGCGGGGGCTCTTCCGTGGAGGCCCGCCGCCGGGGACCGGTCCCTTGCTCAGGCGCCGACGAGGTCCATCGGCGACCGCGCGGTGATGGGCGCGGTCTTGGTGGACGCGCCCTCCGACGCCACGGTGAACTCGCTCTCGGGCGACAGGGCGATCATCCCCAGCCAGTCGCGCACGGTCATCCCGGGCACCAGCTCGGTCGCGTCACCGCGCTCGCCCTCCCCGTCGACCATGACCAGGGCGTGGATCCGGTTGGTCACCGTGGCGAGCACGACCGGGTGCTCGAACACCTCCAGCCTGCGGAAGACGTCCACCGCCTCGTCCCGGGGCGAGCAGACCAGCACCGTGTAGCGGCCGCGGGCGTCGCGCACCCGGGGGTTCTTAACCAGGTAGTGGATGAACTCGCGCGTGGTGCGGGCGTGCGCGGCCAGCAGCTTGGCCACCCGGCGCGCGTCGGGGCTGTTGGCGTGGCGGACCAGGGCGAGCTCGACCTTGCGCGAGGTCTGGAGCAGCCAGTCGATCTCGGACATCTCGGTCCGCGTGGGCCGCAGCTGACCGTCGTCCACGCCGATCCCGCGCAGCCACGCGTTGACCTCGGACCACAGCCACACCAGGGAGCGGCCCACGGCCGCCTCGGGCGCGGGGAAGGGGACGCCGTCGTGGCGCTGGCCGCGGACCCACTGGTCGACGTTCTGCCTGCTCCTGCCGGTGATCTCGGCGATGTCGGAGATCCCGACCAGCTCCCGGTCGAGGCGGACGATCCGCACGCCGGGCACGGTCACGTGGACCCGCTCCACCAGCGACCTGGCCGCCGTGACCGCGTCCGGGCCGAGCGCGGCCACGGACAGGCGGAGCGATCCGTGCCAGGAGGAGACGAGGGCGTCGAAGCTCTCGCTGAGGGCCTGGACGGTGTCGTGGTCGTCCAGTTCGAACCCGTCCACGACGAAGACGAACTCGTACTCGGCCATCGGCCTCGCCTTCCTCCGGAGCGTCCTCCGGTGTGCGCCGGGCTACCGGCCGCGGTCAACGGCCTCGGCCCCAAGGGCCCGCCGGGCGCCGCCCATCCGTTGGCAAACGTCAACACGAGGATACCCGGAACGGCCGGACCACACCACGGCCGGGGTGCTCGCGAACCGCCCGCGACCGGACGGGCGGGCCTCATTCGCGGGGTCCGCCCGCACCCCGCCGGGGATCGTCAGGGGGCATCGGGCAGCGCCGCGCCTCCTGGCGGATGCGGCGCGCGGCCCGACCGGAGTCGCGCGGCGTCCCGGGGACCTGGATGCGGGTGCAGCCGCAGTCGCAGTACAGACGCCCCCAGTGTCCCTCCTGCCTCAGCACCCACCCCTGTTCGCACAGGTCCTTGAGGACCTCGCGCAGCTCCTTGTCCTGGTGGTTGCCCGGACCGAGCTCACGGCCGGTCACGGCGCGCCCGGGGGCGCCGGTCCGGTCCGAACGGCTGGAGGGGGTGGGTGACTCTTCATACGCTCCGACAGGGGTTGGGGGCCGGGGAACCGCGCCCGCACAGTATCCCAGGGGCGCCACGGCGCCGCGGACCCGCCTTCCCCGGCCCGGGACGGACCCGCGGGACCGGAGAACACGAAAGGCCCCATCCTGGTGGATGGAGCCTCACCTGCTGGTACCCCCGAGCGGATTCGAACCGCCGTTACCGCCTTGAGAGGGCGGCGTCCTAGGCCACTAGACGACGGGGGCCGGACTGGTCCGGGCGGACCTGTAATACGATATCCACCCCAACCGGACACCGGTGGCGTGCACCGGCCAGAAAGAAAGCCCTCACCTGGTGAGAGCTTCTCCCTCTGTGTACCCCCGAGCGGATTCGAACCGCCGTTACCGCCTTGAGAGGGCGGCGTCCTAGGCCACTAGACGACGGGGGCGCGCTTTCGGGTCTGCGACCCGCACGATCAGCGACTCAACGCTGACCTGCGCTGGGGTACCAGGACTCGAACCTAGACTAACTGAACCAGAATCAGTCGTGCTGCCGATTACACCATACCCCAGTGCTCTGGGAGGACCCGGTCCGCTTCCGCTTTCCCGTCCCCCTCGGCGACGTGGACAACTCTAGCGGACATTCCGAGTGGTCGCGAACCGGAATCGGGGCGGCCGGGCTGTGGCTCCGACCACCCCCGTGCGCCTCAGTGCCCGGCGGGGTCCTGCTGCGCTTCCAGCTTCGCCAGGGCCGCGGACAACCGCTGCTGGACGCGCTCGCGGCCGAGCAGTTCCAGCGACTCGAACAGCGGCAGGCCGACGGTCCGGCCGGTGACCGCGACGCGCACGGGGGCCTGCGCCTTGCCCAGCTTCAGGCCCAGCGAGGCGCCGACCTCCTCGGTGGCGGCCTTGAGGCCCTCGGCGGCCCACGGCAGCTCCGGGTCGGCGAAGCGTGCCAGGGCGGCCTGGAGCATCTCCCGCCCCACGCCCGGCTTCATGGCCTTGGCCCAGCTCTTCTCGTCCTCCACGGGCTCGCGAAGGAAGAGGAAGTCCACGTTCGGCACGATCTCGCTGAGCACCGCCACGCGGCTCTGCGCGAGCGGGGCGACGGCGGCGAAGACCGCAGGGTCGTAGTCGGCCGGGTCCCACGGGGCCGCGTCGCCGGTCAGCCACGGCCGGCAGCGCTCGGCGAACTCCTCGGCGGAGAGCTCGCGGATGTACTCGCCGTTGAAGGCGCGCAGCTTCTTCTCGTCGAAGAAGGCGCTGGAGCTGTTGACGTCCTCCACCCGGAACAGCGGCTGCATCTGCGACCAGGGCATGATCTCGCGGTCGTCGCCCGGCGCCCAGCCCAGCAGCATGAGGTAGTTGACCATCGCCTCCGGCAGGTAGCCCTCCTCCTGGTAGGACTCCAGGGCGACCTTGTCGCGGCGCTTGGAGAGCTTCTTGCGCTGCTCGTTGACGATGACCGGCAGGTGGGCCCACACCGGCGGGGTCAGCCCCAGCGCCTCCCACAGGAGCTGCTGCTTGGGGGTGTTGGACAGGTGCTCCTCGCCGCGCACGACGTGGGTGATGCGCATCTCGACGTCGTCTACGACGTTGGCCAGCACGAACAGCGGCGAGCCGTCGGCGCGGGCGATCACGAAGTCCTCGATGGCGGAGTGCTCGAACTCCACACGGCCGCGGATCCGGTCGGCCACGACGGTGGGGCCGCCCCCGGGCACGCGGAAGCGCAGGGCCCGGCCCGGGCCGGGGGCCAGGTTCCGGTCGCGGCAGAAGCCGTCGTAGCCCAGGTTGGGGTTGTCGCGCCGCTCCTGCACCTCCTCCCGTGTGCAGTCGCAGTAGTAGGCGCGGCCGTTCTTGTACAGCTCCTGCGCGGTCTCGCGGTGCTTGTCCGCGTACTCCGACTGGAAGTAGGGACCCTCGAAGTGCGGGTCGTCCTCGCCGATACCGAGCCAGGCCAGCGCGCGGATGATGCCCTCGGTCCACTCCGGGCGGTTGCGCGCGGCGTCGGTGTCCTCGACGCGCAGCACCATGCGGCCCTCGGGCCGCTGCTGTGCCAGCGCCCAGTTGAACAGCGCGGAGCGCGCGCCGCCGACGTGGAACATGCCCGTGGGGGACGGGGCGAAGCGGGTACGAATCGAAGTCTCAGTCACGCGCCCAGGGTATCCGCGCCGGGCGGGGGCCCGGGGAAACCGGCTGGTCCCCGCCGCACGCTCGGGGCCGCTCCCCCGGCCGGGGCCGGGGGAGCGGCCGCGTGCCCCC
>NZ_LEKI01000070.1:0-26689 GCF_001029525.1 Nocardiopsis sp. RV163
ACGCACAGTGAGCCCGAACTGCGCTTCCACGACGCCGAGGACATGGCCGACCAGCTCACCGGCGTCCTGTTCTCCGCGCCGAACAGGGCCGAGGGGGCGGGGTGCGGCGTGCCCTCCAGGTCGGAGAGCACCTCGCGCAGGACGCCGGTGAGCTGGTCGGCCATGTCCTCGGCGTCGTGGAAGCGCAGTTCGGGCTCACTGTGCGTGGCGCGGCGCAGCAGCCGGTCGAAGGACTCGTGGCGCCGGAGCAGCGGCACGGTCTCCCGGGGCGGGATGCTGTGCGGGTGGTCGCGCATGAAGCTGAAGCGGAAGCTGAGCACGGCCAGGGCGCGGCCGACCGAGTACAGGTCGGCGCTGACCGTGGGGCCGGGGCCGCGCAGCTCCTCCTCGGGCACCCGGTACCCGGGCGTGGTGTAGACGGGGCTGACGGTGTCGTCCATGCGCCGCACGCCGCCCAGGTCGATCAGCTTGATCTGCTCCTCGCTCTGGATGACGTTGTCGGGTTTGAAGTCGCAGTAGAGCAGGCCCCTGGAGTGCAGGTAGCCCAGGGCCCGCAGGACCTCCAGGCCGTAGGCGATGACCTGGTCCGGGGGCAGGACGGCGTCGGGGGCGTCCTCGCGGCGCTCGATGAGCAGCTCGCGCAGGGACTTGCCGCCCACGTACTCCATGACGATGTGGCCGCCGGGGATGCCGGTGCGCGGGTCGGGGTGCTGGGAGAAGTTGATGATCTTGACGATGTTGGGGTGCTCGACCTCGGAGAGGAACGCGCGCTCGGCTGCGGCCGCCTTGTGCGCCTCGGCGTCACCGGCGTTGAGCAGGCCCTTGAGGACCACCCAGCGGTCGTTGACGTTGCGGTCGCGGGCCAGGTAGATCCAGCCGAGGCCGCCGTGGGCCAGGCAGCCGAGCACCTCGTACTGGCCGCCGACCAGGTCCCCGGGGGAGAGCTTGGGCGTGAAGGAGAACTGGGTCCCGCACTTGCGGCAGAAGCCCTCGGTGCGCCCGGGCTGGTCGCCCTGGGCGCGGCCGACCCGCTCCCCGCAGTTGCCGCAGAAGCGGTTCTTCTCCGAGACGACGGGGTTGTCCATGACCGCTTCGGAAGGGTCCCGGTAGGGGACGATGGGCACCTGGACCATGCCCATGCCGAGCATGCCTCGGGAGGAGCGGCGGCTGCCCCGCCCGGCGCCGCTGCCGCCGGTGCCCGAGGTCGCGGAGACGCTGCCGGGGCCGGAGCGCCCCGAGAGCCTGACGTTGCCGGAGAGGGGGTGGGAGTGGACGGGGTCGCCGCTGAGGGGGTTGGCGGAGGAGTTCGCGCTGAGGGAGGGCTGCGGACCGGAGGCCGGAGGTACGGGCCGCCGCGGAAAGGCGGGGCCGACCGGGGGAGGAACGTGCGCGGGGGCCATGCCGCACACGCCGCAGAAACCGTCCTCGACCCGGCCGGGGCAGCCGGGGACCGTGCACTTCGTCATCTGTTCACACCACCATCGCTCTGGCCCTCTGACGCGTCCGGGCCCGGCGTGGTTCTGTTCACAGCGCAATCGTTTCCGTCGAGTCCGTGGAGCGCGCTCCGGTAGGCGGAGAGGGCGGCCGTCGCCGCGCGCAGGTCGCAGGGCGCGGTCCACAGCTCCCAGCGCGCCGTGCTGTGCAGACGGGCCAGCCGCGTGTCCTCGGCGACGCCGAGCCGGACCGAGCGGGAGTGGTAGGCGTCCAGGCGTTCGCGCAGCTCGGCGCGGCGCTCCAGGAGACGGGTGAGGTCGGCCTCGCGCTCCCGGGCGTCGTCGGCCGCCTCGCGGACGGCGCGCTGGACCTCGCCCAGGCGGGCGCCGAGTTCGCGCCACCGGCGCCGGGCACGCAGCGCGTCCATGGCGTCGATGCGGGCCCGCAGCCCGGGGACGGGGTCGGGCACGCCGACAGCGGCGGGCGAGGAGACCTTGGCGACCACCTGTTCGCGCAGCGCGCGGGTGCGCTCCACGGCCCTGCCGACGTCGTCGATGGCGAAGCCGAGCCGCTCGACGCTCTCGTCGTAGGAGTCGCGCATGCGCAGGGCGTCGCGGAGCTCGCCGCGCACGCGTTCCAGCCGCAGGCGCAGCCGTTCGAGGGAGGACGTGTCCACACGGCCGTCCTCGACGAGCGC
This sequence comes from Nocardiopsis sp. RV163, assembly GCF_001029525.1. NCBI lineage: Bacteria > Bacillati > Actinomycetota > Actinomycetes > Streptosporangiales > Nocardiopsidaceae > Nocardiopsis > Nocardiopsis sp. RV163. The sequence goes on from NZ_LEKI01000070.1 coordinate 2,132, forward strand.
GAGGGGGTCGCGTCGGACGGTGGCGCCGACCGCGGCAAGGTCCACGCGCAGGGACTCGTGCTCGTCCTCGGCGAGTTCCACCATGTCGGAGAGGGTGCCGATCTCGTGCCACACGGCGTCGAGCTCGCCCAGACGCGGGTGGAGGGCGTCCCAGGCCGCCTCGACGGCCGAGACGACCTCGGTGGCCTCCTCGTAGTCGGCGGACATGCGGGCGACGGCGGCGGCGAGGCTGACCGGCTCGCCTCCGGTGCGGAGCCCGCGCTCGCGCAGCGGGACCTCACCGGCGGGCAGGGGCACGGAGTCGCCGTTGAGCAGGGAGGTCAGGGCGGCCTGGTCCTCGGGGCCCTCCGCCCGGTCCCGGATCCGGCCCGCCCTGTCCACGACGCCGCGGAAGGCCTCGTAGACCGCCCACAGGCTGCGGATGTGCCCGCTGGCCTGCTCCCAGCGCCGCCGGGTGCGCCCGACGAGGTCGGCCCCCTGGAGCATGCGGTGGCTGACGTGGCCGTCCAGGTCAGCGAGGTCGAGGGAGATCCGGTCGGCCTCACCGCGCACACGGTTGAGCGCGTGGTCGATGCCCTCCCAGCTCATGGGCGGCATGCTCGCCCCGGACGCCCTGGCCACCTGCCGCCTTCCTCCCCGGCGTCCACGCACGTTCCCCGCAGCCGTCGGGGGCGTGGACGGTCAATGGTCCTTTACCCAGACACGAGTCTGGCCCCCGTTTTCGCGAACTACAAGAGAAAGCCCGGTTTACGGCCATGAACGGCCACTGGCGTCCCGTTTGCGGTCCAGAGGGCGCAAAGCGTGACAGAGGCTTCTTTTTGTCACTCCCGTCACTGCCGTTATTCCGTGCTCTCCCGTTACGGTCTCGGCGGTCAGGCCACGCCCAGGGCCTCCAGAACGAAGCGGGCCCGCTCGGCGACCGGCACGCGCGGCAGCTCCACCAGCTCGTAGCCGCACGCCGGGTAGGCCTCGGTCATCGCCCGGTGGGTGCGCTCGGCCTCCTCCGGGGACTGGTGGCGCTCGGCGTCGCCGGTGAAGATCTCCGGCCACGGCGGGGCCACGAAGACGCGGCGGTGGTAGCGGAACCGGCGGGCCGCCCCGGTGACGTGCCCGGGGACCGGCAGACCGCGCAGGCGGAGGTAGCCCACCAGGTCGGGGACGCCCCGGTCGCAGAAGACGGGGCCGGGCAGGGACGAGGCCTCGCGGTGCGAGCGCATCTCCCACGAGAGCATGAGTTCGGCGAACAGGGCGTCGTCGCGCCAGGCCAGGCCCCGGCCGCCGATCTCGCGCTGGTCGCGGATGACGGCGCGGCCGGCCTCCGGGGTGCGCGCGTACCCGAGCGATGCCAGGTGGTCGATCAGGGTGGTCTTGCCCGATCCCGGGCCTCCGGTGACGACGACGAGGTGGTCCATGGTGCTCCGTTCTGTGGCTGGGCCGGGCGGGGACCGCCGTGTCGGCCCCGCTGCCCGGTGGTCGCGACGCCTCGTCGCGGCACGGGGCGCCGGGACGCCTCCGGCCCGTCGGCGGGGCGCCCGGCCCGGGTGTTCCGGGCAGGGCGCCCTCCGGGGGTCGGCGTCGGCCGGACCCGCTCAGGCGGGCAGTTCCGCCTCGACCAGGTCGGCCGCGTAGGAGGTTCCGGCGGCCCGGAGCCGGGCGCTGACCTTCGCGAGGCGGCGGGCGACCTCGGGGTCGGCGGTCAGCTCCAGCAGGGCGGAGCGCAGCCATTCCGCGCTGGCGTCATCGGTGTCGATCCTCCGGGCGACGCCGAGTTCCACCAGTCGGTCGGCGTTGTCGAACTGGTCGACGGCCTGCGGGACGGCGATCATCGGCACGCCGGTGTGGAGGCCCTCGCTGGAGCCGCCCATTCCGGCGTGGGTGACGAAGGCGTCGGCCTGGCGCAGGACGGCGAGCTGCGGCACCCACGTGTGCACCTCGACGTTGTCCGGCACCTCCCCCAGTTCGGCGGGGTCCACGTGCTTGCCGATCTGGAGCACCACGTGCCAGCCGGGCAGGCCGCCGAAGGCCTCCAGGCAGGCGCGGTAGAACCCCGGCTGGTTGGTGAAGGCCGACCCGAGGGAGACCAGCAGGACGTTGTCGGCGTCCGCCGGACGGGCCCATTCGCCCTGGTCGGCCCGGTCGCCCAGGCACGGCCCCACGAAGGTCACAGTGTCGGCCACGGTGTCGGCGAAGGGCTGCATCTCGCGCGGGATCAGCGCCAGCGCCCGCTCCGGCACCCCGGCGAAGGAGGAGTGGTCGAGGCCGGTGACGCCGTTGTCGGCGAGCCAGGCGTCGAGCTTGGCGTAGTGCTCCTCGGCCCCCGGCTGGGCGCGCAGCCACTTCAGGACGGTGTCCTCGTAGTCGGCCCAGGCCACGTAGGTGGGCGAGAGCTGCACGGAGGGGATGCCCCAGTTGACGGAGAGGACCCGGGCGGCGAACCCCGAGATGTCGTACAGGAACAGGTCGGGGCGGTCTCCGTCGTAGGCGGCGCGCAGGGCGGGTAGCTGGTTGATCGCCTCGTCCAGGAAGATGTCCATGCCCTTGATCGGATCGTCCGGCCAGGTGCCGTCGCCGGTGGGCAGGACAGTGGCGTAGGGGACGAGTTCGGCCCCGGCGCCGGTGATGGTGTCGGCCAGCAGGGGGTCGTTGGCGTAGGTGACGCGGTGGCCCCGGTCCACCAGCTCGCGGATGACTTCCAGGCTGGGCAGGACGTGGCTCACGGTGGGGGTGCCGACCATGGCGATGTGGGCACGGCGGTTCATGTGCTTCTCCGGAATGGGGTGTTCGCGGTCAGGCTGAGGGGGCACCGTGGCGGGGCGGTGCGCCGCGGCGTCGGTGAAGCCTGTCGCCAGCCGTAGATCTGGAGTTGCACGCGCGCCATGCTAGCCAGGCGCCGTGGGATCGCGCACCCGCTTTTCGGCGCGGCCCCGTGGGTCCGGAAACCGTCCGCGCCCGCACGGGGCCCGGGGCCTCAGCGGGGCTCGTCGGGGCGGTCCTCGTCGCCCGGGGCCCGGTGCCTGCCGCCGGGCCGGTCGTCCCAGCCGCCGTGCTCCACCCCGTCGTCCCACCGGTCCCCGGAGTCCCCGGAGCGGTTCTCGCCCCAGCGGTCCAGGTCGTCGTCGTGGGAGGCGCGGTCGGCCCGGTCGGCGCGGTCCTCCAGGAGGTCGCTGGGGCGGTCCCCGCGGTCGTACGGGTCGGCGGGTTCCTCGGGCTCGCCGAGACCGGCGAAGGCGGGCGAGTCCTCCGGGGGCAGGAAGGCCTCGGCCGCGCCCCGGAGGCGGAACCCGGCGACGGCCATGACCACGCCGAAGATGACCGCGTACATCGCGATCACGAACATGATGGCCTGCGCGCCCTCCAGCGGCCAGAACCACAGCAGGAGCCCGAAGACGACCGAGAGCGCCCCGACGAAGACCAGCAGCCACTCGGAGCTGATGTGCGCGCGCAGGCGGATGGCGGTGATGATCTCGGCCAGGCCCGTGACCACGGCCCAGACGCCGACGACGAAGACGAGCGCGACGATCGCCGCGACCGGCCAGAAGAGGGCGATCACCCCCATGACGGCGCTGAGGACCGCCTGGACGACCAGCGGGACCCGTGCGCCGGGCGAAGAGCGGTAGGCCGCGTACCCGAGGGCGGCGGCGTCGACCAGCGCGTAGACGCCGAAGACGATCGCCAGGACCACCAGGGTCTTGCCCGGCCAGACCAGCGCGACCAGACCGAAGAGGACCGCGGCGGCCCCCCGTAGGACCACAAGCCACCAGTTCCGGCTCAGCTCACCGAGCAGGTCGCCGGTCCACGCGTACCTGACCATCGTCGCCCCCTCATTCGCACGGCCCCGTTTGGTGACCGCACCCTGCCCCTTCCCCCGACGTCGCACAAGGACGACAGCGATCCGCAAAATGCGGGAAAAGACAGCCCGTAACGGTAATACCCAGACGTGTAGGGGGCTGAACAGCGCGAACACGGCCGTGGACGAAGCAAGGGAGCGCCCGCCCCGTCTGACGCGGGCGGGCGCTCCTGTGTGCTCCGAGGGGTGTGCCTACCCCTGGCCGGGCAGCCGGCGCTCGGCGGAGCCGACGTAGTGCTGGCGCGGGCGCGCGATCCGGAAGGCCGGGTCGCGCAGCTGCTCGCGGTAGTGGGCGATCCAGCCGGGCAGGCGGCCGATGGCGAACAACACGGTGAACATGTTGGTCGGGAAGCCCATGGTGCGGTAGATGACGCCGGTGTAGAAGTCGACGTTCGGGTAGAGCTTGCGCTCGGTGAAGTAGGAGTCGGCGAGCGCGGCGGCCTCGAGCTTGAGTGCGAGCGCGAACAGCTCGTCCGGGTTCTCGTCGCGGTCGAGGATCTGGCTGGCCAGAACCTTGATCTCCTTGCTGCGCGGGTCGAAGTTCTTGTAGACCCGGTGCCCGAAGCCCATGAGGCGCATCTCGCGGGCCTTGACCTTCTCCAGGAAGTCCTCGATGGAGATGCCCGAGTCGCGGATCTCCTCCAGCATCTCCAGGACGGCCTGGTTGGCGCCGCCGTGGGACGGGCCGGAGAGGGCGTTGATGCCCGAGGCCACGCTGGCGTAGATGTCGGCCTTGGAGGAGCCGACGACGCGCACGGTGGCGGTGGAGCAGTTGAGCTCGTGGTCGGCGTGCAGCACCAGCAGCATGCCGACGGCCTGGTTGAACAGGTCGCCCAGCTCGCTGTCGGCGTGGACGTCGCCGAAGGTCATCCGGATGAAGTTGTCGACGTAGTCGAGCGAGCTGTCCGGGCCGATCGGCTTCTCGCCGATCGAGTTGCGGTAGATGCGGGCCGCGATCGTCGGCAGCTTGGCCAACAGCCGGATCGTGGCGAGCTCCACCTGGTCGTCGTCGCCGGGGTCGACGCTGTCCTCGTAGTAGGCGGCGAGGGTGTTCACGGCGCTGGCCATGAGGGCCATGGGGTGGCCGTTGCGGGGCATCGCGTCGATGAGCGCGCCCATGTCGGCCGGGATGTCGGCGTTGTCGCGCAGCCTGTCGGCGAACTCCTTGAGCTGGTCAGCGTCGGGCAGCTCGCCGTAGATCACCAGGTAGGCGACCTCGATGAAGGTCGCGCCCACGGCGAGGTCCTCGATCGGGTACCCGCGATAGCGCAGGATCCCGGCGGCCCCGTCGATGTAGGTGATCTCCGAGCTACACGAAGCGGTGTTGCCGAACCCCGGGTCCAGGGTCGTCATCCCCGTCGACCCCAGGAGGGTCTTCAGCTCGATGGTGCGCTCACCCTCGGTACCGGTGAACACCGGCAGCTTCAGCACGCCGCCCTCGTAGTGGAGCTCCACCGTGCGCTCTTTGTCGTCTTCGCTCATGCCCGAGGTCAACCTTTCCAGGCGGGGGATACGTGAGGTGCGTCATACGCGGGGCGGTCCGCCGCCACGTTCCTGCTTCACTCGTTATTGTTCTGTTTTGTTAAACGACAGTTAAGCAAAAGCATATAAGTTTCACCGATTCACGGACAGGTGACATGCAACACATACCCACACGTGCACTGAATTACCGCCAGGTGAAGATTTACAAACTTTGCCAGCCGTCGATTACTTCGTGATCGCTTTGAGACGTCGCAGACGGGACCGGGAGGTCCTCCCGGCGCCGCACTGCCTCCTGTACCGGTCCCCTGGGCGGTCCGGTATCCGCCCGAACCCTCCCCCTTCGGCCTGTCCTTCACAGAAGTGGACAGAGCCGAACGAAGCTCGGTGCGGCCGGGTGTCCGAACACGCCCTAGCGGCCTATCCCCAGGGTACCTTCGCGCTGTTCACGGGGCCCGAGGCGGGGTGCCCGCCGGCTGGTGATCTTGGCCTCTGGCTGGGCGTCGGGGATCGCGGCGCCCCCGTCGGCCGCGGCGAACCGGGCCCGTCGTGACAACGGACTGTGCGCGCGCCACGGGAGTTCACACCCCCGCGGGCGCACCGCCGCGCCACACCTCCGGGACGCCCGCCGGGAGGCCTTCCGCAGAGCGCCCAATTTCCCGGGAGCCGGACCCCGGCACCAACAGCGGGTAACCGCCATTCACCCCGGGTAAACGGCCCGGGCGTGCTTTGCCTAAAGGGCGGCGGCCCGGACGGAGGGAACCGGTCCGGGCCGCGGATGGGGCCGGGGGACCAGCCCCCGGGGGTCCTCAATCGCCCTCGTCGACGCCTCCGGCCAGCAGCGGCTCCATGAACAGCGTCGGGTGGTCGCGCTCGATCACCCTCAGACGCCACTTGTTGTGCACCAGCACCAGCAGCTCGCCGTCGCCCCGCCGCCGCAGTACCTCGGCGCCCGACAGCGCGTGCAGGGCGGGCGCCGACTCGGCGTCGGTTCGCCGCGCCACGGAGTAGTCCAGCGGCGAGGCCTCGATCGGGGCCCGGAACTCGTGCTCCATGCGGTGCCTGACCACGTCGAACTGCAGGGGGCCCACCGCCGCCAGCACCGGCGCCTGCTCACCGCGCACGTCCGAGGACAGCACCTGCACCACGCCCTCGGCGTCCATCTGGGCGATGCCGCGCTGGAACTGCTTGTACTTGCTCGCGTCCTTGGCCCGCGCCACCACGAAGTGCTCGGGGGCGAAGCTGGGGATCGGCGGGTAGGACACCTTGGGGCCGTCGTAGAGGGTGTCCCCCACCGCCAGCGCCTGGGCGTTGACCAGCGCGATCACGTCGCCGGGGTAGGCCGTCTCGATGGTGGTGCGGTCGGAGCCGAACACGGCCTGGGTGTACTTGGTGGCGAACGGACGCCCCGTGGGCGCGTGGGTGAGCACCATGCCGCGGTCGAAGCGGCCCGAGCTGATGCGCACGAAGGCCATCCGGTCCCGGTGGTTCTTGTCCATGTTGGCCTGCATCTTGAACACCTGGCCCGAGAACGGGTCGGCCACGGCGCGCGGGCGCTCGCGGTCGTCCTCCTTGGGCCCGGGGGCCGGGGCCAGGCCCACCACGGCCTCCAGCAGCTTGCCGACCCCGAAGTTGGGCAGCGCGGCGCCGAAGAGCACCGGGGAGGACTCCCCCGCCAGGAAGGACTCGGCGTCGAAGTCCGCGCCCAGCGCCTCCAGCAGCTCGATCTCCTCCTGGGCCTGGACCCAGGCGTCGGCCTCCACCTCGGCGGCGCGCTCGGGGTCCAGGACCTCCTCGATGGCCTTGTGGGCCCCGCCCGGGGTGCGCGACATCTTGGTGTAGACGCCCTCGCGGCGGTCGATGAGGCCGCGGAAGTCCCCGGCGATGCCCACAGGCCAGTTCATCGGGGTGGGGCGCAGCCCGATGCGCTGCTCGATCTCGTCCAGCAGCTCCAGGGGCTCGCGGCCGGGGCGGTCCCACTTGTTGACGAAGGTGATGACCGGCATCTTGCGGGCACGGCACACGTCGAAGAGCTTGAGGGTCTGCGGCTCCAGGCCCTTGGCCGAGTCCAGCAGCATGATCGCGCAGTCCACCGCGGACAGCACCCGGTAGGTGTCCTCGGAGAAGTCGGCGTGGCCGGGGGTGTCCACCAGGTTGAGCACCCGGTCGTCGTAGTCGATGCGCAGCGCGGCGGAGGTGATGGAGATGCCGCGATCCTGCTCCATCTCCATCCAGTCCGAGGTCACGCCCCTGCGGTCGCCCTTGCCGTGCACGGCTCCGGCCGAGGAGATCGCGGCCGCGTGCAGTGCCAGGGCCTCGGTCAGGGTGGACTTGCCGGCGTCGGGGTGGGAGATCACCGCGAACGTCCGCCGCCGGGAGGCCTCGCGTACGACCTCAGACTCCTGCTTGGTGGCGCCCGCCGTGTCCACGCTCATCTCCGCTGTCCGATCCGCCTCGTGTGACTACCCGTTTCCCGGCCCACCAGCCTACGCTCGTCGGAGCGCCGCCCCGACCGCGCGGGGCCCGGCCGGGGCGCGGGTCCCCGGCTTGCCGGGGGCTCCGGCCTCCCGGGCCCCTCGATCCCCTACGTCCCCGCGGGCCCCTGCGGCTCCCCGGACCCCTCGGACTGCCGGACGGCCTCGGCGACGCGGCGGAGCAGTTCCTCTCGGCCGGTGCCGCCGGGGTAGACCGCCACGAGCACCCGGTCGCGCCGCGGCTCCGGCGCGGCGCGCAGCATCGGCTCTGCGGCCAGGCGGACGAACTCCATGGCCTCGTCGAAACGCGCCCACACCTCGCGGACGTCCTGCTCCGGGCCGCGCAGCCACCCGCGCAGGACGTGGTTGTGCGCCGCGATCAGCGACGCCGCCACCACCCCGGCGGCCAGCGAGCGGTCCCCGCCTCCCCCGCGCCGCGCCAGGTAGCGGCTGAAGGCGGCCTGGTAGCGGGCGGTCATCGCCACCTCGCGGTCGCGCAGGCGGGCGTGGGCGCGGACCAGGCGGTAGCGGGGCACGGTGATCTCCGGATCGCCCAGGTAGCCCTGGAGCACCAGCCGGGTGGCGGAGAGGACCGAAGTCAGCGGGTCGTCCGGGGAGGCCTCCAGGAAGCCCTCGACCGTGGCGGACAGCTCGTCGTGCTCGGCGAAGAGGATGTCCTCCTTCGAGCCGAAGCGGCGGAACAGGCTGCGCCGGCTCACGCCCGTGGCCGCGGCGATCTGGTCCATCGTCGTGGCCTCGAAGCCGTCCTCGGTGAACAACCGCACCGCGGCCAGCACCACGGCACGGGTGTCCGCGCGCGTCTGACCGCCCCGGCCGCCCTGGTTCTCCATGGGCCGCGCCCCCTTCGTCCGGTGTCTGGAAGGCTGTGCGCCCCCATCTGTGTACTTCATCCCTTCCGCCCCCTATCCTGGCACTGAATGCCAAGGGATGGCACGCGGTGCCATCACCCGGGACCGCCGCCAGGGGAGGAATGCAGATGAGCGACTTCGACCTGTTCAGGACCACCGAGGAGCACGAGGAGCTGCGCGAGGCCGTGCGCTCCGTCGCCGAGGACAAGATCGCCCCGCACGCGGCTGAGGTCGACGACAGGAGCGCCTTCCCCCAGGACGCCCTCGACGCGCTGGTGGCCACGGACTTCCACGCCCCGCACATCGCCGAGGAGTACGACGGCGTCGGCGCCGACGCCCTGGCCACCTGCATCGTCATCGAGGAGGTCGCCCGCGTGTGCGCCTCCTCCTCTCTCATCCCCGCCGTCAACAAGCTCGGCACCATGCCGCTGATCCTGGGCGCCTCCGAGGAGGTCAAGCGGCGCTACCTGCCCGAGGTGGCCAGCGGCGGGGCGATGTTCTCCTACGGCCTGTCCGAGCGCGAGGCCGGTTCCGACACCGCGAGCATGCGCACCCAGGCCGTCTCCGACGGGGACGGCTGGGTCCTCAACGGACAGAAGTCCTGGATCACCAACGCCGGGGTCAGCAAGTACTACACGGTGCTGGCGGTGACCGACCCCGAAGGCGCGCGCGGCCGCAACGTCTCCGCCTTCGTGCTGCACGCAGACGACGAGGGCTTCACCCTGGGAGAGCCCGAGCGCAAGCTCGGCATCAAGGGCTCCCCGACCCGCGAGCTGTTCTTCGACAGCGTGCGCGTCCCCGGCGACCGCATCGTCGGCGCCCCGGGCGAGGGCCTCAAGATCGCGCTGCGCACCCTGGACCACACACGCGTCACCATCGGCGCGCAGGCCGTCGGCATCGCGCAGGGCGCGCTGGACCAGGCGGTGGCCTACGTCAAGGAGCGCAAGCAGTTCGGCAAGCACATCGCCGACTTCCAGGGCGTGCAGTTCATGCTCGCCGACATGGCGATGAAGCTGGAGACCGCGCGGCAGATGGTCTACGTGGCCGCCGCCAAGTCCGAGCGCGGCGACGACGACCTGCCGTTCTACGGCGCCGCCGCCAAGTGCTTCGCCTCCGACGCGGCCATGGAGATCACCACCGACGCCGTGCAGTTGCTGGGCGGCGCGGGCTACGTGAAGGACTTCCCCCTGGAACGCATGATGCGCGACGCCAAGATCACCCAGATCTACGAGGGCACCAACCAGATCCAGCGCATGGTGATGGCCCGCCAGCTCCTCAAGTAGCAGCCCGGGAACACCGGTAGCCCGAAAACGAGGAAAGACCCCGCCCGCGGTCGGTCTCCACCGAGACACGAGCCGTGGAGCGGGGTCTTTTCATGCGGTGCGCCGTACTGTCGCGGAAGCCCGCCGGGGGCGGGCCGTCCCGTCCGTGTTCCGCCGGGGGTCCGCGGACCCCCGTCCGACCGCCCGGCGGGCGGAGCCGGGGGCCGCGCGAGGGGCTCGTTCCCAGGGGCGACGGGTCAGAGCGTGGCCTCGCGGACGAAGCGGCCCAGCGGGATGGGGTCGCGGCCGAGCGCCGCGCGCACGTCCTCGGTGACCTCGGCCGCCCGGCCGCGGACCGCGGCGGCGAAGCGCTCGTTGAGGGTGTCGATGAAGCGGTCGTTCCACCCCCGGTCCGCGGCGCGGAAGTAGAAGCCCGCCTCGTCGACGGCCTTGAACCGCCACACCGGGCTCTCGGTGCCCCGGGTCTGCTTGACCACCTCGCGGAAGGTGAGCGGCTGCGGGCCCGTGAGCGTGTACTCCCTGCCGCTGTGGTCGTCCAGCAGGGCCGCGACGGCGGCGTCGGCAACGTCGCGGGCGTCCACGAAGCTGACCTCGGTCCTCTTCTTGACCGGCAGTTCGAGGCGGCCGTTGCGCGAGCGCGCAAGACCGGCGAACATCCCCTCGGTGAAGTCCTGGAAGAGCCAGTTGGACCGCAGTACGGTCCACCGGCCGAACAGGTCCCTGGCCCGCAGCTCGGCGGCGCGCTGGTCGGAGTCCGACGGCGCGTACTCGCTGCCCATGGCGCTCAGGACCACGGCGTTGACGGCCCCGGCCGCGGCGGCCCTCTCCAGGAACCCGGCGACCCGGTTGCCCAGCGCGCTCCCGACGGGCGTCACCACGAAGACGTTCTCGACGCCGTCGAGGATCTCGTCCCAGTTGGAGGTGTCGGTCCAGTCCAGGCGGGTCTTCGAGGTGCGGGACGCGCCCGTCGCGGGCAGGCCGCGGCTCCTCAGCTGGGTGAGGACGCGGCGGCCCACCATTCCGGTGGCGCCGGTGACCAGAGTGCTCATCGGTTACAAGGTACCGACGCTCGGACCGGACGCGAACCGTCCTCGCCGCGCCGGCCCGCGCGGCGGACCCGCGCGGGCCGGTCCCGTCCCAGGCCCGGCTCCGCGGCCGCCGCGCCTCCGTCCCCAGGACCGGGGCGGCGCCGACGGCCGCAACGCACGGGTCGGCGAGCAGCTCGTAGCCCTCGAAGGCCGCCACGTTCGACACGACGAAGCGGTTGGAGGAGTTGAGGACCACCCAGGAACCGCTGGTGACAGAGGTGGTCGACGGCGCCGCTGACGCCGACGAGGACGAGCAGGACGCCGAAGCCCCGGGTGACCCCGCGCATGCCCCCGGAGCTGGACACCAGGGCGCACGGGGCGCACCGGCCGACCGTCCGGTCCCCGCCCGGGGGTCGGCCGAACGGCCGGGGGCGCCCGTCCCGCGCCCCGCACGCTCCCGTCCTCCGGGCGCGGTCCCGAACGTAGACTGCACGACGATGAACGCTATGGCCGGGCGGTGCGGCGCTCGCGACTGGATCGTGGACTCCTCCATCTTCCTGATCGCCCTCCTCTCCGTGCTGATGAACGCCGCCGAGTTCCCCCACCTGCCCGTCCGGGAACCGGTCCTGCCCGTGTGGTTCGAGGCCGCCGACGCGGCCCTCTCCCTGCTGGCCTGCCTGGCGCTGTGGTGGCGGCGGCGCTGGCCGGTCCAGATCGCCGTCGTACTCGTCCTGTACTCCGCCGTCTCCGGCCTGGCCTCGGGCGCGATGCTCATCGCCCTGTTCTCACTCGCGGTACGCCGTCCGCCCCGCACCAGCCTGGCGGTGTACGGGCTGAGCCTGAGCGCCTCGCTGGTGCACGCCGCGCTGTGGCCCGACCCGCACGCCCCGTTCCTGGTGATCCTCCTGTTGGGCGCCGCCCTCCAGGGCGCCGTGACCGGCTGGGGGCTCACCGTCCAGCACCGGCGCGAGCTGGTGGAGTCGCTGCGCGACCGGGCCGTGCACGCAGAGACGGAGGCGCAGCTCCGCGCCGAGCACGCCCAGCACCAGGTCCGCGAGGCCATGGCCCGCGAGATCCACGACGTGCTCGGGCACCGGCTGTCCCTGCTGAGCGTGCACGCGGGAGCCCTGGAGTACCGGCCCGACGCCCCCGCCGAGGAGGTGGCCCGGTCGGCGAAGGTGATCCGCGAGAGCGCCCACCAGGCCCTCCAGGACCTGCGGGAGGTGATCGGCGTGCTGCGCGCGCCCGTCGGGGAGCTGCCCCAGCCGACGATGGCCGACCTGCGGCAGCTCGTGGAGGAGGCCGACGAGGCCGGGACCCGGGTGGAGTTCGTGCAGGACTGCGCCGGGACGGTCCCCGAGCGCACCGGGCGCACCGCCTACCGGATAGTCCAGGAGGGGCTGACCAACGTGCGCAAGCACGCCCCGGGCGCCACCACGCGCGTCCTGGTGCGCGGAGCCGCGGGTGACGGCCTGCTGGTGGAGGTGGGCAACGGCCCCTCCCCCGGCGCCCCCCGCGCGGCGTCGGGCGGGGACGGCGACGGCCAGGGCCTGGTCGGGCTCGCCGAGCGGGTGTCCCTGGCCTCGGGGCGGCTGGAACACGGCCCGGACGGCGGGGGTGGCTGGCGGCTGGCGGCATGGCTACCGTGGCCGACATGAGCGAGACGGAGCGGGAGATCGGGGTCGTGCTCGTCGATGACGACGCGCTGGTCCGGGTCGGCCTGGTGATGATGATGGGCGGCGCGCCCGACATCCGGGTACTGGCCGAGGCCGAGGACGGGAGCGCGGTGGTCGACCTGGTGGCGCGCCACTCCCCCGACGTGGTCCTGATGGACATCCGGATGCCGACGGTGGACGGGCTGACCGCCACCGAGCGGCTGCGGGCCCTGGAGAACCCGCCGGAGGTGCTGGTGCTGACCACCTTCGACGCTGACGAGCACGTGCTGCGCGCGCTGCGGGCGGGCGCGGCGGGGTTCCTGCTCAAGGACACCCCTCCGGCGGAGATCGTGGAGTCGGTGCGCCAGGTGTCCCGGGGAATGTCGGTGCTCTCCCCGGCGGTGACGCGGCGGCTGGTCGAGCGGGTGGGCGCCGACGACCGCGGCGAGCGGGCCCTGCGTGCGCGTGAGCGGCTCTCGGAGCTCAACGGCCGGGAGCTGGAGGTGGCCGTGGCGGTCGGCGGGGGCCGGTCCAACGCCGACATCGCCGCGGCCCTGTTCCTGAGCGTGCCGACGGTCAAGACGCACGTGTCGAGCATCCTCACCAAGCTCGGGCTCAACAACCGCGTCCAGGTGGCGCTGCTGGTGCACGACGCCCAGCTCCTGGACGGGAGGGGCTGACCCGCCCCCGCCGCCTCATCGGCCTCGTCGCGCGCGGGCGCCGCCCGCTGCGCCAGGGCCAGGAGGTCCTGCGCGACGGCACCTCCGTCGGAACCATCACCAGCGGCGCGCCCTCACCCACCCTGGGCCGCCCCATCGCCATGGCCTACGTGGACGGCGACCTCGACACCTCGACCGGCGCGTTCACCGTGGACGTGCGCGGGCGGGGCGAGGACGTCGACGTGGTCGAGCTGCCGTTCTACAAGCGGCAGCCGTAGCAGCAGGGGCCTTCACACCCCGAAGGCCCGCACGCCCCAGCGCGGCGGGATCCCCCCACAGGGGACCCGCACGCACGGGGCGCGACCGGGCGTAGGCCGGGCCGGGCAGCCGTACGGGCGCGCGGCAGGAAAATGGAACACCTCCAAGGAGAGTTGAAGTGAGCGTTCCCACGGAGCTGGGTTACACCGCCAAACACGAGTGGGTCGTGGTCGAGGACGGGATCGCCACCGTCGGGATCACCTCGTTCGCCGCCGAGTCCCTGGGCGACATCGTCTACGTCGAGGCGCCCGAGGTCGGCAGCGAGGTGACCGCGGACGAGCCGTGCGGCGAGGTGGAGTCCACCAAGTCCGTCAGCGACGTCTACTCGCCGGTGAGCGGCGAGGTCGTAGAGGTCAACGCGGCCCTGGAGAACGAGCCCGAGACCATCAACTCCTCGCCCTTCGAGGACGGTTGGCTGTTCAGGGCCCGGATCTCCGAGGAGCCCTCCGACCTTCTCTCCGCCGAGGAGTACACCAAGCTGACCGAAGGCGAGGAGTAGGCCCCCGATGGCTACTGACAACACGCTCAACCAGACGCTGGGCGAACTGGACCCCGAGGTGGCGGCCGCGGTCGACGCGGAGCTGGCGCGCCAGCGCGACACCCTGGAGATGATCGCCTCGGAGAACTTCGCCCCCCAGGCGGTGATCGAGGCGCAGGGCACCGTCCTGACCAACAAGTACGCGGAAGGGTACCCGGGCCGCCGCTACTACGGCGGGTGCGAGCACGTCGACGTCGTCGAGCAGCTCGCCATCGACCGCGCGAAGGCGCTGTTCGGAGCCGAGCACGCGAACGTGCAGCCGCACTCGGGCGCGCAGGCCAACACGGCCGTGTACTTCGCGCTGCTCAAGCCGGGTGACACCATCCTGGGCCTGGACCTGGCCCACGGCGGCCACCTGACCCACGGCATGAAGATCAACTACTCCGGCAAGATCCTCAACGCGGTGGCCTACCACGTGCGCGACGAGGACGGCACCGTCGACTACGACGAGGTCGAGGCGCTCGCGGAGGAGCACCGGCCCAAGATGATCGTCGCCGGTTGGTCGGCCTACCCGCGCCAGCTCGACTTCGCCCGCTTCCGCAAGATCGCGGACTCGGTCGGCGCGCTCCTGATGGTGGACATGGCGCACTTCGCCGGTCTGGTCGCGGCGGGACTGCACCCCAACCCGGTGCCGCACGCCGACGTGGTCACCACGACCACGCACAAGACCCTGGGCGGCCCGCGCGGCGGCATGATCCTGGCCAAGGCCGAACTGGGCAAGAAGATCAACTCCGCGGTGTTCCCCGGCATGCAGGGCGGACCGCTGGAGCACGTGATCGCGGCCAAGGCGGTGGCCCTCAAGGTCGCCGCGGGCGAGGAGTTCGCCGACCGCCAGCGCCGCACGGTCTCGGGCGCCAGGCTGCTCGCCGAGCGGCTGACGCGGCCGGACGCGGCCGAGGTCGGCGTGAAGGTGCTCTCGGGGGGCACGGACGTGCACCTGGTCCTGGTGGACCTGGTGGACTCCGAGCTCAACGGCCAGGAGGCCGAGGACCGCCTGCACTCGATCGGGATCACGGTCAACCGCAACGCGGTGCCCAACGACCCGCGTCCGCCGATGGTCACCTCCGGCCTGCGGATCGGCACCCCGGCGCTGGCCACCCGCGGTCTGGGCGACGAGGACTTCGCCGAGGTCGCGGACGTCATCGCCGAGGCGCTCAAGCCGGAGTTCGACGAGGCGGCGCTGCGCGGTCGGGTCCAGGCGCTGACCGCCAGGTACCCGCTCTACCCGAACCTGTAGAGCCCCGCCGTGCGGGGCCGGGCGGCCCCGCACGGCGTTCACATGCCCGGGCCCTGTACTCGACGAGGAGGACAGCCATGGCCATCAGCGTGTTCGACCTGTTCAAGATCGGAATCGGACCGTCCAGTTCACACACGGTCGGGCCGATGAAGGCCGCGCGCACGTTCGTGGACGGACTGCGCGAGGAGGGCCTGCTCGACGGGGCGGCCCGCGTGCGAGCGGAGCTGTACGGTTCCCTGGCGCTGACCGGCAAGGGACACGGCAGCGACCGGGCGGTGGTCCTGGGACTGATGGGGCACAGTCCCGAGCACGTGGACGTGGACGCGGTGCCCGAGCTGGTGGAGCGGGTGCGCCTGGAGCGGACTCTGTACCTGGGCGGGCCCGGAGGGCCGCCGGTGGCCTTCGACCCGGCCGTGGACGTGGACTTCCGCCGCAAGGAGAGCCTGCCCGACCACCCCAACGGGATGCGGTTCGTGGCTCTGGACCCCTCCGGCGCCGAACTGGCGGCGAAGGTGTACTACTCGGTGGGCGGCGGGTTCGTCGTGGACGAGCTCGCGGCCGGCGCGGACCGGATCAAGGCCGACGACACCCGGGTGCCCCACCCCTTCTCCAGCGCCGAGGAGCTGCTGGGCGTCTGCGCCGACACCGGGATGTCGATCAGCGCGGTGATGCTCGCCAACGAGCAGGCCTTCGGGCGCTCCCCCGAGCGGATCCGCGCCGAGCTGCTCGTGCTGTGGGAGGCGATGCGCCAGTGCGTGCGCCGCGGGGTGACCACCGAGGGCAGCCTGCCAGGCGGGCTGAAGGTGCCCCGGCGGGCGCACCGCCTGTACCGGCAGCTTGGCGGCAACTGCGACGAGTCGGGCCTGCTGGCGCCGACGGGGGTGGACTCCGACCCCATGCGCGGCAGCGACTGGATCACCCTCTACGCGCTGGCCGTGAACGAGGAGAACGCCGCGGGCGGCCGTGTGGTGACCGCGCCGACCAACGGGGCCGCGGGCATCGTGCCCGCCGTGCTGCACTACTACCTGCACTTCAGTCCGGGCGCGGGCGACGAGGGCGTGGTGCGGTTCCTGCTGACCGCGGGGGCCGTGGGCATCCTGTTCAAGCAGAACGCGTCGATCTCGGGCGCCGAGGTGGGCTGCCAGGGCGAGGTGGGCTCGGCCTCCTCGATGGCCGCCGCCGGGCTGGCCGAGGTGCTGGGAGGCACCCCCGCGCAGGTGGAGAACGCCGCCGAGATCGCCATGGAGCACAACCTGGGGCTGACCTGCGACCCCATCGGCGGCCTGGTGCAGGTGCCGTGCATCGAGCGCAACGCGCTGGCCTCGGTCAAGGCGATCAGCGCCGCGCGCATCGCGCTGCGCGGCGACGGCAGCCACTTCGTGTCGCTGGACAAGGTCATCCGGACCATGCGCGACACGGGCCGCGACATGATGGACAAGTACAAGGAGACCTCGCGCGGCGGGCTGGCCGTCAACGTCATCGAGTGCTGAGGATGCGGGCCCTGAACAGCGCGTTCATATCCTTCAGCGCTGTCAGGGCCTTCCCTGCTTGCGACGAGGCGAAGGGGCCGGCGTGCGTCTGGCTTCCAGGTGACGTCCGAGAACCGCCGTTCCACACACCTCTCCATCGATTTGCGCGACCATCCCCGCCGCGTTGACGTCCGTGTGGGACGAGACGGCCAAGGCGCCTTCGCGGATGAGTACGGCTCCAGCGGCATCCGAGGCTTCCACCTCGTCCCCCGCCTGCTCAGGGGCCGTCCCGCGAGTGCGTTCGGGCACGGCTCACCGACTCCGGGGCCCTCTATCCGGTGAGGGCGAGGTTGTGCGGGCGGGCGATGCCGCGCACGGCGTGATGGACGCCCTCGACGATGAGGACGGTGTCCCCGCTGAACCGGCTCCGCCGCCGGGGTGCCGACAGCGGATCGAGGTGGTAGATGATGCGGTCTGCGGCCGACTCGCGGATCCCGGACAGCGGCGCCAGCGGGCGCGTCTTCAAGTTCGCCCGCCAGTTGGCCGTGACCAGCAGGACGCGATCCGCCGGTGACGGACTCCGGTGCCGGCCGCGCGGTCGATCCGCGGCCTGCTCACGTCGTACTGCGCCTACCACCTCGCCGAAGCAGCGCGGGCTCAATCCCGTGAGGGGACCCATCCAGGACGGCACCGACGCCGTGATCGCTCCAGTCACACCGTGATCGTTTCAGTCGCGGCGAGCGGTCGGCGAGGGGCCGGATCGGCCCCGGCTGAGCATGATGCCGCTGAGGGCGAGGTAATCAACATTAGGTTGATAAAAATCGACGTCGTGTAGACTTTCTGGGCGAGGGGGCGATCCAGCTCCCCGCGCGACCTTCTGGAGGAGCAGTGCAGCAGCAGAAGTGGCTCATCACCGGCGTCAGCACGGGCCTCGGACGCGCCTTCGCCCAAGCCGCCCTGACCGCCGGGCACATCGTCGTCGGCACGGTCCGCTCCGAGGAGGACCTGCGGGCCTTCCGAGAGCTCAAACCCGGGCACGCTCACGGCCGCATCCTGGATGTGACCGACGAGGCCGCCGTCTCGAGTGTGATCACGGAGGTGGAGCAGAGCGTCGGCCCCCTGGATGTCGTCGTCGCCAACGCGGGCTACGGCCTGGAGGGCACCTTCGAGGAGACGCCGCTGGCCGACGTGCGGCGGCAGTTCGAGGTCAACGTATTCGGGACAGTGGCCACGCTGCAGGCGGCCCTGCCCCACATGCGCCGACGCCGCCGAGGCCACCTGATGGCCGTCACCTCCATGGGCGGGCTGATGGCCGTACCCGGCATGTCCGCCTACTGCGGCAGCAAGTTCGCTCTGGAAGGCATCCTCGAGGCACTGGGCAAGGAGGTCGCACAGTTCGGGATCCACGTGACGGCGATCGAGCCCGGGTCCTTCCGCACCGACTGGGCCGGACGGTCCATGACACGCACCGCGCGGTCCATCGACGACTACGACGACCTGTTCACCCCCATCCGTGAAGCGCGGCAGAAGGCAAGCGGGAACCAACTGGGCGATCCGGCCAGGGCCGGGGAGGCCGTCGTGCGCATCGCGTCGGTCGACCAGCCGCCGGCCCACCTCGTCCTGGGCTCGGACGCGCTGCGACTGGTCACCGCCGCGCGCACGGCCGTGGACGAGGACATCCGCGCATGGGAGACACTCTCCCGTACCACCGACTTCGCCGAGGGCGCTCAGCTCTGATGCCCGGCCACCACTCCGCGCGGAGCCGACGCACAACCGAACGCAAGGGTGACGTCCGAGAGCGGGCCATCCTCGACACCTGCGAAGCCCTGCTGGCGCAACAGGGCTATGACGCCATGACCGTCGGCGACATCGCGCAGGGCGCCGGCATCACACGGGGCGCCCTGTACTTCTACTTCGGCTCGAAGCAAGAAGTGGTCACAGCGCTCGTGGCCCGGACCGTCGAGCACCTGTGGGAGCGGTCCCGGGCCACCGCACAGACCGAGGAGCCACGCCAGGCCATCGCAGCAGCCATGCGGCGCACGGTCGAGTTGTGGAACGAGCACGGCCTGGTCATGCGCACAGCGATTGACCTGTCGTTGACCGTGCCGGAGATCGGTGAACTCTGGAGCCACACAGCCGACTTGTTCATCACAGCGATCACCTCCGTCCTGGAACGAGCCGGTGTCGAGGCCGGCACCGAACCGCAGCAGGCGTCGGCGATGGCACGCGCCCTGTGCTGGATGATCGAGCGGACCTTTTACCACGCCTCGCAAGAGTCCCGCCAGAAGTTGCAAGAGGCATCCTCGACCTGCGAACACATCTGGCTGATCAGCGCCGGCCTGACCACCTGAAGCGTCCGGCGCCGACGTCAATCGAGTGCTGAGGGATCGGACTTCCCCCCTGCCGACGAATCCCGCCCGCCGGGGCCTCCATGAGATCCGCGGGAGGAGTTCGCCGGTGCTGACCAGCGCACCGGCCTGCGGCGTCACGGCCGGAGGGAGCGAAGGCAGGCGTCGCGGTCGAGGCCGTCGGGCACGAGCACGCTGAGGCGGTAGGCGGTGGGGTGCGCACCGCGCCGGCACAGGACGTCGACACGCAGGTCCTCCTCGCGGAGGCCGACCGGTCTCCCCTCCCGCTCCGACGGTAGGGGTGCCGGTCCGTCTCGTCGGTGGTCTCGAAGAGCGCCTCCCAACGGCTCCGCGCTCCCTCGCCGTCCTGGCCCCGGCACGGCGCGCCCCGCGTTCGCGTCTGCGTCCTCGCCACGGAACGCGCCCATTCCAGGAGGGTCTCCCCCCCGCTGCCGTGGGCGGGAGAGACGCGTCCCGGCGGGCCGGGCGGCCCGCCGGGACGCGGGGAGAGCACGGGGACCGCTCCCGGTCGGGAGCGGTCCCCGTTGTGTCAGGCGTCGGTCCCGGTGGGCGCGGGCGCCTCGGCCGCGGCCACCCGTGCGGGGTCGGGTGCCTTGGTCACCAGGCTGGCCACGACGAGCGCGACCAGGGCGGCGGGTAGGGCGACGACGACCGCGTTGAGGCCGCCCGGGGTCCCGGCGACCTGCCAGCCGATGGTGGTGGCCGCGCCGACCACCAGCGCCGCGACGGCGCCCGCCGTGGTCGCGCGCTTCCAGAACAGCACCGACAGGACTACCGGGGTGATCGCTGCGCCGTAGACCGTGTAGGAGTACATCTGCAGCTCCAGCACGGTCGGGAAGAACAGGCTCAGCGCCAGGCCCGCGAGCGCGATGCCCAGGACCGACAGGCGCTGTACCACGAGCTTGCGGCGCTCGTCCGCGCCGTCACCGGTGAAGCGGGCGTACAGGTCGTAGGCGACGTTGGAGGCGCAGGAGAGCATGTACGAGGATCCGGTCGTGATGACGAAGGCGACCGCCCCGGCCAGGATCAGGCCGCCAAGCACCACCGGGAGGTAGCCCTCAGAGGCCAGGCTGAGCACCGCCATGTCGCCGTTGATGCCGGGCATGAGGATGGCGGCGCAGGTGGCGAGCAGCACGACGGGCACGAAGACGAAGAAGCTGCCCACGAACATGCCCAGGGTGGAGGCGCGGGCCTCGCGCTCGTCCTTGGCCGCGGCCAGGCGCTGGTACATGTTCTGGTCGGCGAGCAGGAGCAGGAAGAGCGGGAGGAAGTAGCCGAGGAGCTGCAGGGCGGTGAGCCCGCCGCTGAAGGTCGTCGCCTGCTCGGGCAGGCCGTCCCAGTAGGCGCCGGGGCCGCCGATCGCGGCGAACACCAGCGGCACCGACACGAACAGGCTGAGCAGGATGAGGATGGCCGAGACGAAGTCGGTGTAGGCCACCGAGAACAGGCCTCCAGTGGCGGTCAGCAGCGTCACGAGGACCGCGATGAGCACGGTGCCCTGGGTGGCGGACAGCGGCGTGACCAGGCTGACGACGTACCCGCCGCCGACGAACTGCGAGGCGGTCAGCCCCAGGAAGGCGATGGTGGTGACCACCGCGGCGACGGTGCGCACCCCGATGCCGAAGCGCACCTCCAGCAGTTCGGGGATGGTGTGCCGGGACGCCCGGCGGATCCGGCGGGCCGCCAGGAGCAGGACCAGGATGCCCAGCGGCGTCCCCGCGAAGAAGATCATTCCGGCCGTCGGGCCGTAGGTGTAGGCGAAGTTGGCGCCGCCGATGATGGTGCCCGAGCCGACCCAGGTGACCAGCATGGTGGCGATCATGACCGGGCGGGGGAGGCTGCGTCCGGCGAACAGGAAGTCGTCGCCGCCGCGCAGCCTGCCCGAGCGCACGAAGTAGAGGGCGATCCCGATCATGGCCAGGAGGTACACGGCGAGGATCACGAGATGGGTCGTCTGCATGGGCCACCTTCGCGGCGAGGTTCGGTTCGGGGGACGTGCACGGGGGGACCGCCCGCGGAGGCGGCCCGACCGGGCCATGTAAGCAGCCGCACCGCGTGAATTGCAACACTTATTGCATCGAACGTGACCCTGATCACGTCACAATGGTGTCGCCGCGTCTTCCCAGGTCGTTCGCCCCGGCGTCGCTCAGAAGAGCTCCGTGCTCTCCCAGAGGCGCTCCGTGTCGCGCACGGCGGCCAGCACCGCGTCCCCTCCGAGGCGGGCCATCTCGGCCAGCACCGCGTGGACGACCGCCATCACCGGGGTGAGCGAGGGGAACATGCCCACGCCCTCGCTGGGCACCAGCAGCACGTGCTCCGCCCCCTCCGCCAGCGGGGAGTCCCTGCGGTCGGTGATCACCGCGACCGGCACCGACCGCTCACGGGCCACCAGCGCCGCCGAGCGCAGCGCGACCGGGAGCCGCCACAGGTCGCACGCCAGCAGCAGGTCGCCCGGGCCCATCCGCGCCAGCGCGCTGACCAGGCCGGTGCCGCCCAGCTCCAGGCGCTCCACGTCGTAGCCCATGATCCCCGCCGCGTGCGCGAGCTGCACGCCCGGCGCCGCGAAGGTGCCCGAACCCACCACCCGCGTCCGGCGCGCACGGTGCACCGCGCCCGCCAGGGCGCGCACCCGGGCGGGTTCCAGGGTCCTCTCCAGGTCGCGCAGCCCCTCGCGGTCGGCGCGGAAGGCCTCGCGCACGGGGTCGGCGTCGGCACCGGCGTGCTCGGCCAGGACCTCTCCGGCGCTGAGCGAGGCCAGGTAGCGCGAGCGCAGCTCGACGCGCAGGGCGGGCCACCCGGTGAATCCGAGGGCCTGCGCGGCCCGTACGACCGTGGCGACGTTGACCCCCGCCCGCTCGGCGAGCTCGGCCGTGCTCGCGTAGGAGGCGAACCTCGGCTCGTCCCGCAGCACCCTGACCACGCGCTCGGCCGCGCGGCCCAGGCGTCCCCCGCCGAGCGCGGCCTCGATCCAGTCCGCCATCACCCCTCCGTCCCGGCGCCCCGGACCGCGCCGCACCCCCAAGCGATACCACCCCCGGGGTGGCCCCCTCCCCGTGGTGCAACATATATTGCAACAACGCGAACCCCGACGGAGGTATCCATGACCCGCCAGTCAGAACCGCACATCCTCTTCACGGGCGCCGGGCTGCTCGACCCCGGGGCGGGCACGAGGACCCCCGGCTCCTGGCTCCTGGTGCGGGACGGCATCATCGCGGGCAGCGGCCAGGGGGCCCCGCCCGAGGTGGGATCGCGAGTGCCGACCGTGGACCTGGCGGGGGCCACCCTCATGCCCGGCCTGATCGACGCCCACGTGCACCCGACCGCCTTCAGCGCCGACCTCGGCGCCGCGATGGACCAGTCGCCCGCCTACGTCGCCAGCTACGCGGGCCGATCTCTGGGCGCCATGCTCAGGCGCGGATTCACCACCGTCCGCGACGTCGCAGGGGGCGACTGGGGGCTGGCCAGGGCGGTCGAGGAGGGGCTCGTCGACGGCCCCCGGCTCATGTTCGGCGGCAAGGCGCTGTCGCAGACGGGCGGCCACGGCGACTTCCGCGCCCCCGGCCGCCAGGGCAACGACACCCACGCCTGCTGCCCCGGCGCGGGCATCGTCTGCGACGGGCCCGTGGAGTTCCGCCGCGCGGCCCGCGAGCAGTTGCGCACAGGAGCCCACCACCTCAAGATCATGCTCTCGGGCGGCGTGGCGTCCCCCACCGACCGCATCGACTCCACCCAGTCCTCCGAGGACGAGATCCGGGCCGTGGTGGAGGAGGCCGAGGCGGCCAACCGCTACGTCACCGGCCACGCCTACACCGCCCGCGCCGTCAACCGCGGGCTCCGCCTCGGCGTGCGCTGCATCGAGCACGGCAACCTCATCGACGAGAGCAGCGTCGAGCTGTTCCTGGAGCACGACGCCTACCTGGTGCCCACCCTGGTCACCTACCGGGAACTCTCCCGGCAGGGGGCCGCCAACGGGTTGCCCGCGGCCAGCCAGGCCAAGGTGGACACCGTGCTCGACCGGGGGCTGGACGCCCTGCGCATGGCCCACGAGGCCGGGGTGAACCTGGTCTTCGGCAGCGATTTGCTCGGCGGCATGCAGGACCGCCAGAGCCAGGAGTTCGCCATCCGCGGCCGGGTCCAGCCCGCCGCGGACGTGCTGCGCGCCGCCACCGTCAACGCCGCCCGGCTGCTGGGGCTGGAGGGGGTGGTCGGCACCCTGCGCGACGGGGCGCAAGCCGACCTCGTCGTGGTCGACGGCGACCCGCTCGCCGACATCGGGGTCCTGGCCTCACCGGAGACGAGCGTGCGCACCGTGCTGCGCGAGGGCCGGATCCGCCACGAGCGCGCCGCCGCTCAGGAGATGGTGGCGGTCGCGTCCATGTACAGGAACTCCCACAGGTGGCCGTCGGGGTCGGCGAAGGAGCGCGAGTACATGCCGGTGTGCTCGATGGTCCTGGCGTGGGTCGCCCCGGCCACGGCGGCGGCCTCCGCGATCCGGTCCACGTCCTCGCGGCTGTCGGCGCTCAGGCAGGTGATCACCTCCGCGCCCGCGGAGGTGTCGGCCGTCCCCGAGGGCGTGAACTCGGCGAAGAAGGGTTCGGACAGGAACAGGACGCGCGACTGGTCGCTGACGACCATGCACAGCGCCCTGTCGTCGGAGAAGGCCTCGTCGTAGCCAAAGCCCAGCGCGCTGAAGAACTCCCGGGTGGCGTCGACGCTCTTGACGGGCAGGTTAACCAAGGTCATTCGAGTCATGTGGCGAAGCTAACAGCAGGCGCCGGCTATCGGCGGTAACGGCTCAGGCCAGGCTGCGCCGCGGGTTCTTGGCCGGCGCCGTCATCGACATCCGCACGACGGCCGGGACCTGTTCCAGGTCCAGCGCCCGGCGCAGGTTCGCCAGCGCCTCCGAGCTCACCCGCCGCCACACCCCGGCCACGTCTGCGTCGTCGTCCAGGGTCAGCGCCAGGCGCAGGTGCGGCGCCTCGGCGGACTCGGTCAGCCGCGCTCGGGCGCGGCGCACGCCCGGGTAGTCGGCGACCTCCTGTTCCAGGGCACCGCGGGCCACGTTCTCCGACATCTCCACCCGCCCCTGCTCCCCGCGTTCCAGGACCAGGTGCCCCACCGTGTCGTTGAGCCCCTGGGACATCAGCCATCGCAGGGCCAGGAAACCGGCGACGAAGGCCACCGCGACCGCCGCGTAGGGCACCCACTGCTGGTCGAGCGCCTCCCGGGCCCCGGGGCCGAGCAGGAGGCTCTCGGCCGCTCCCCCGCCGAACAGGCCGCGCCCCGCGGCCAGCGACGCCAGCCCGGCGACGAGCAGCACCGCCCCCACGACC
>NZ_LEKI01000071.1:0-26658 GCF_001029525.1 Nocardiopsis sp. RV163
GCCGTGGGAGGACGAGACCCGTTCCCCCTCCCCCCGGGACGCCGACCCCCTCGGCGGCGACCGGGACCCGGCTATCTGGCCGGAGGCCTCCGGCGGAGGTCCGGCGGAGGGCACACGGCCCTGGGACACCGGCTCCGCTGACGACCGCGGCGCCTGGAACACCGACCGGGGCGCCCAGCCCTGGGACGACGCCCCCGCGGGCGGTACGCGCGACCCGCTCGACGACGGCCTGGGCCCCGCCTCCTGGGAATCCCCGGCTTCCGGCGCCTCCGGTCGGCCGTGGGACGACGACGCCCCGGGCCGCGGCCGTGACGCGGCCGACGACGGCCTCGGCCCCGCGTCGTGGGAGACACCCTCCTCCGCCACCGACCAGCCCTGGGGCCCCGGCCCCGTGGGCGACCGCGGTCCGTGGACCGCTGACCGGGGCGGCCAGCCCTGGGAGGACGACACCCGCGCCTCCTCCGGCTGGGACGACGAAGCTCCCGAACGAGAGCGCGGCCCGGCCTCCTGGACCGACGTGCCCGGACCCGACGGCGGTTCCTGGGACGACGCCGCCCCGGCGGACCGGTCCCGGGAGGACCGCGCCCCCCGGCACGGGGGCGGCGAACGCGGCTCCGACGCCTGGGACGACCGCCCCTACGGCGACGACCCCCTCGGGGGAGACCGCGGACGCGGCCGCTCCTGGGACGACGAACTCGGCGGCGACTTCCGGGGCGCCGACAGCGCCCCCGCGGGCTCCGACGCCCCGGACGCCTGGGCGCCCTCCGGCCGCACCGACGACCGGCCCGGCGCGGGCTCCGACGGCCCGTGGGGCGACGGGTACGGCGACGAGCTCTCGCACTCCGCGCCGGGCAGCGGCAGCGGCAACACCTGGGCGTTCGACCGCAACGACCCCCGGCTGCCGGACGTGGTCCGCGAGGCGGAGCAGCGCCGCAGGGAGTCCTCCTCCGGACGGGCCGAGACCGTCGACTGGGGAGGCCCCGACACCGGTGAGCTCTCCGCGGCGGTCCCCGGCGCGGACGACCCCCTGGGCGCGATCGCCGACATGCAGTCGCGCGCCCGCTCCAGGGAGCAGGACCCGCTGGAGGACCCGGGCGGGGCCACCCAGATGTTCGACGCCCGCGCCCTGGCCGAAGAGGGTGGCCGGGCGGACGACGAGTACCGGCGTGACGACCGCCGCTGGGACGACGGGGCGGACTACGACCGCTACGACGACGACCCCGACGGGCCGGAGTACGATCCCGACGGGGACGCGGACCGGCCGGAGCACGACTACGACGACGACCCCGAGCCCCGCGGTGACGAGCCCCGCGACCGCGACGAATCCGAGTACGAGGACGGGTTCACCCCGGCCGACTACGGCATGCCGGCCGCCCCGGCGGGCCGCAGCAGGCGCCGCAAGGACCCGATCGCCGATGACTTCCCCGGCTTCGGCGACCGCCCACTGGGCGGCGAGGCCGGGGACGCCTACCCCGGCTACGACAGCATCGACTTCCTCGCCGACACCGAGCGGGGAGCGACGCTCACCCTGTGGCTGGGCGTGGCCTCGTTGCTGCCGGGCGTGGGACTGGTCACGGCCGTCCTGGCCCTGCTGGTCACCGGGCCCAAGGCCAAGAGGGCGATCCGCGAGTCCCGCGGGCAGCTCGACGGCCTCGGTCTGATCACGACCGGAACGGTCTTCGCCGTCGTGGGCATCCTGGTGACGGTGATCTCCGTCGCCCTCTGGCTGGTCCTGTAGCGCGACGGCCGCCTCTCGGGGACAATCGTCCCGGGGAGGCGGCCGTCAGCCTTCGTCCGCGCTCTCGCAGAAGCGGGGCCGAGCGGCCGCGGGACCGCGTAGAATGGTGTCGACCCACGGCTGAGCGAGGATCCGTCCCGACGGTTCCCGTCATGTCGCACACCGTTTTGACCGTCCTGACGGCAAGCGGTAGCCTGTGTGATTGTGCCCGTGAGTCGACGGGTCGCACATGCGAGTGCGGCGCCCGGTTCCGCAGACGAGGACCTACGGTGCGCGGCGCATGTGAACCCCCTCCCATGATTCGGCCTCTCGGCCGGGTGTGAACCCGTTTTCGCCATGCGCGGGAACGAAGGCGACACGCCCGACATCGGGGGTCGGGGAGGTTCGGGAAATCCAGCAGGTCAATAGCGATATCGGCTACGAGAACCGGCGTAGGTCACGAGGAAGACGGAGACGCGGTGCCCACCATCCAGCAGCTGGTCCGCAAGGGCCGACAGGACAAGGTCGCAAAGAACAAGACCCCGGCGCTGAAGGGGAGTCCGCAGCGTCGTGGTGTGTGCACTCGTGTCTACACCACCACGCCCAAGAAGCCGAACTCCGCTCTGCGCAAGGTCGCCCGAGTCAAGCTGAGCAGCCAGATCGAGGTCACGGCCTACATCCCCGGCATCGGCCACAACCTCCAGGAGCACAGCATCGTGCTCGTGCGCGGTGGCCGTGTGAAGGACCTGCCGGGTGTCCGTTACCGCATCGTGCGCGGCTCGCTCGACACGCAGGGTGTCCGTAACCGCAAGCAGGCGCGTAGCCGTTACGGCGCCAAGAAGGAGAAGTAAGCATGCCGCGCAAGGGCCCGGCGCCGAAGCGCCAGCTCATCACCGACCCGGTCTACGGCTCGCCGCTCGTCACCGCACTGATCAACAAGGTGCTGCTCGACGGCAAGCGCTCCATCGCCCAGAGCGTCGTCTACGACGCCCTGGAAGGTGCTCGCGAGAAGACCGGCCAGGACCCGCTCGTCGTCCTGAAGCGGGGACTGGACAACGTCAAGCCCGCGCTCGAGGTCCGCAGCCGCCGCGTCGGCGGCGCGACCTACCAGGTGCCGGTCGAGGTTCGCGCCTCCCGGTCCACCACGCTGGCCCTGCGCTGGCTGGTCTCCTACGCGCGCCAGCGCCGTGAGAAGACCATGACCGAGCGTCTGATGAACGAGCTGGTCGACGCCAGCAACGGTCTCGGCGCGGCCGTCAAGAAGCGTGAGGACACGCACAAGATGGCCGAGTCGAACAAGGCCTTCGCGCACTACCGCTGGTAATTCCGGCGGGTTCGAAACAGACCGAGGGACGACGAGCCTCATGGCTGCCAAAACTGTTCTTGACCTGGCCAAGGTCCGCAACATCGGGATCATGGCTCACATCGACGCTGGTAAGACCACGACGACTGAGCGGATCCTCTACTACACCGGTGTGACCCACAAGGTGGGCGAGGTCCACGATGGCGCTGCCACGATGGACTGGATGAAGGAGGAGCAGGAGCGGGGTATCACCATTACCTCGGCTGCTACCACCACCCACTGGGACGACCACACCATCAACATCATCGACACGCCCGGCCACGTCGACTTCACGGTCGAGGTCGAGCGGTCGCTGCGTGTGCTCGACGGTGCCGTCGCGGTCTTCGACGCCAAGGAGGGCGTTGAGCCCCAGTCGGAGCAGGTCTGGCGCCAGGCGGACCGCTACGGCGTCCCGCGTATCTGCTTCGTCAACAAGATGGACAAGATCGGCGCCGAGTTCCAGCGCTGTGTCGACATGTTCCGTGAGCGCCTCGGCGCCAACGCCATGCCGATCCAGCTCAACATCGGCGCCGAGAGCGACTTCAAGGGCGTCATCGACCTGGTCCGCATGAAGGCCTACGTCTGGAACGAGGAGGCCGCGCTCGGCGAGATGTACGACACCGTCGACATCCCCGAGAGCCACGCCGACGCCGCCCGCGAGGCCCGCGACCAGTTCATCGAGACGCTGGCCGAGGCCGACGACGAGATCATGGAGATGTACCTGGAGGGCCAGGAGCCCACCGTGGAGCAGCTCGTCACCGCGATCCGCCGCGCGACCATCGCCGGTACGGCCGTCCCGGTCGTGTGCGGCACCGCGTTCAAGAACAAGGGCGTGCAGCCCCTGCTCGACGCGGTCACCGCCTACCTCCCCTCGCCGCTGGACGTCGAGGGCGTGGAGGGCCACGACCCCAAGGACGAGACCGAGGAGACCAAGCTCGTCCGCAAGCCGAGCAACGACGAGCCGCTGTCGGCTCTGGTCTTCAAGATCATGAGCGACCCGCACCTGGGCAAGCTGACCTACGTGCGCGTCTACTCCGGCGTTCTCCAGGCGGGCACCCAGGTGCTCAACAGCCTCAAGGGCCGCAAGGAGCGCATCGGCAAGATCTACCGCATGCACTCCAACAAGCGCGAGGAGATCTCCGAGGTCGGCGCCGGCGACATCGTCGCCGTCATGGGCCTCAAGGACACCACGACCGGTGAGACCCTGTGCGACCAGGCGAACCCGATCGTTCTGGAGTCCATGACCTTCCCGGCTCCGGTCATCGAGGTGGCCATCGAGCCCAAGACCAAGAGCGACCAGGAGAAGCTGGGCATCGCGATCCAGCGCCTCGCGGACGAGGACCCCTCGTTCCAGGTCGCCACGGACGACCAGACCGGTCAGACCGTGATCTCGGGCATGGGCGAGCTGCACCTCGAGGTGCTCGTCAACCGCATGCGCGACGAGTTCAAGGTCGAGGCGAACATCGGCAAGCCGCAGGTGGCCTACCGCGAGACCGTTCGCAAGAAGGTCGAGGGGCACACCTACACCCACAAGAAGCAGACCGGTGGGTCGGGTCAGTTCGCCAAGGTCAAGATCGACGTCGAGCCCCTGGAGACCGAGAGCGGCGACGCCTCGGGCTACGAGTTCGTCAACGCCGTCACCGGTGGCCGCATCCCGAGGGAGTACATCCCCTCGGTCGACGCCGGCTGCCAGGAGGCCGCCGAGCTGGGCGTGCTCGCGCACTACCCGCTCGTCGGCGTCAAGGTGACGCTCCAGGACGGCCAGTACCACGAGGTCGACTCCTCCGAGATGGCCTTCAAGACCGCCGGTTCGATCGCCTTCAAGGAGGCGGTCAAGCTGGCCAAGCCGACTCTCCTGGAGCCGGTCATGGCTGTCGAGGTCACCACTCCCGAGGAGTACATGGGTGACGTGATCGGCGACCTGAACTCCCGCCGTGGACAGATCCAGTCCATGGACGAGCGTTCCGGCGTCCGTATCGTCAAGGCCCAGGTGCCCCTCTCCGAAATGTTCGGCTACGTGGGTGACCTGCGCAGCCGCACGCAGGGTCGAGCCAACTACTCGATGGTGTTCGACTCCTACGCGGAGGTTCCGTCCGCTGTCGCCCAAGAAATTGTGGCGAAGGTCCGCGGCGAATAGTCGCGAACACGTAACCAGCCCGCTCCCCGTCCACGCGGGGAGCGAGCACCAGACAGCTCTGTACGTCTAGGAGACATCCAGTGGCGAAAGCAAAGTTCGAGCGGACTAAGCCGCACGTGAACATCGGCACCATCGGTCACATCGACCACGGCAAGACCACGCTGACCGCGGCCATCACCAAGGTGCTGCACGACGCGTACCCGGAGCTGAACCCGTTCACTCCGTTCGAGGACATCGACAACGCTCCTGAGGAGCGCGAGCGCGGTATCACCATCTCCGTCGCCCACGTCGAGTACCAGACCGAGGCGCGTCACTACGCCCACGTCGACTGCCCCGGTCACGCGGACTACGTGAAGAACATGATCACCGGTGCGGCGCAGATGGACGGCGCCATCCTGGTCGTGGCCGCCACCGACGGCCCGATGCCGCAGACCAAGGAGCACGTGCTCCTGGCCCGCCAGGTCGGCGTGCCCTACATCGTGGTGGCCCTGAACAAGGCCGACATGGTGGACGACGAGGAGATCTTCGAGCTCGTCGAGCTCGAGGTCCGCGAGCTCCTCAGCGAGTACGAGTTCCCCGGCGACGACGTTCCCGTCACCAAGGTCTCCGCGCTCAAGGCGCTGGAGGGCGACGAGGAGTGGGGCAAGGCCGTCCTGGAGCTCATGGGCACCGTGGACCAGTTCATCCCCGAGCCCGAGCGTGACACCGACAAGCCCTTCCTCATGCCGATCGAGGACGTCTTCTCGATCACCGGTCGCGGCACCGTCGTCACCGGCCGCATCGAGCGCGGCATCGTCAACGTCAACGAGACCGTCGACATCGTCGGTATCAAGGACGAGAAGCAGACCACCACGGTCACCGGTGTCGAGATGTTCCGCAAGCTGCTCGACCAGGGCCAGGCCGGCGACAACGTCGGTCTGCTCCTGCGCGGCATCAAGCGCGAGGACGTCGAGCGCGGCCAGGTCGTCATCAAGCCCGGCACGACCACCCCGCACACCGAGTTCGAGGCCCAGGTCGTCATCCTGTCCAAGGACGAGGGTGGCCGCCACACGCCGTTCTTCAACAACTACCGCCCGCAGTTCTACTTCCGCACCACGGACGTCACCGGCGTCGTGACGCTGCCGGAGGGCACCGAGATGGTCATGCCCGGCGACAACACCGAGATGACCGTCCAGCTCATCCAGCCCGTCGCGATGGAGGACGGCCTGAAGTTCGCCATCCGCGAGGGTGGCCGGACCGTGGGCGCGGGTCGCGTCACGAAGATCCTCAAGTAGTACCCGCGCGGGGGCGGCCCCTTCGGAGCCGTCCCCGCCGTGGTGGGCGGGCCGTGGGTCCACGGCCCGCCCACCAGCACACAAGACGTCATCGGGCTCTGTGACGGTGACGCACCGCAGGGGCAAGCCCTGTTGCGGTTTCTCAAGGGAATAGGGGCTCACGGCTACAACGGCGGATCCGCCGGGCCTGGGCGTCTGTGACCGGGAACAGCTCACCGTTACGGACACTGAAGCGAAGGACGAACAGGCCACATGGCGGGACAAAAGATCCGCATTCGGCTAAAGGCCTATGACCACGAGGTCATCGACAGCTCGGCTCGCAAGATCGTCGAGACTGTGACGCGAACTGGCGCACAGGTCGCGGGCCCGGTGCCGCTGCCGACGGAGAAGAACGTTTACTGCGTCATCCGATCGCCGCACAAGTACAAGGACTCGCGCGAGCACTTCGAGATGCGCACGCACAAGCGGCTGATCGACATCATCGACCCCACGCCGAAGACGGTCGACTCGCTCATGCGACTCGACCTCCCGGCGGGCGTTGACATCGAGATCAAGCTTTAAGGACGCACAGACATGGCCACCAAGCAGATCAAGGGAGTTCTGGGCGAAAAGCTCGGCATGACCCAGGTCTTCGACGACGCGGGCAAGATGGTGCCCGTGACGGTTCTGAAGGCCGGTCCGTGCGTCGTGAGCCGCATCCGGACTCCGGACACCGATGGCTACTCCGCCATCCAGCTCGGCTACGGGCAGATCAACCCGCGCAAGGTCAACAAGCCGCTCGGCGACTACCTGCGCAGCCACGACCTGACCCCGCGCCGCCACTACGTCGAGGTCCGCACGACCGACGCCACCGAGTACACGCTCGGCCAGGAGGTCACCGCGGACAGCTTCGAGACCGGCCAGAAGGTCGACGTCACGGGCAAGAGCAAGGGCAAGGGCTTCGCGGGTGTGATGAAGCGCCACGGTTTCCGCGGCCTCTCCGCCTCGCACGGTACCCAGCGCAAGCACCGCTCGCCCGGTTCCATCGGCGGCTGCGCCACGCCCGGCCGCGTGTTCAAGGGCATGCGGATGGCCGGTCGCATGGGCAACGTGCGCAAGACCGTCCAGAACCTGACCGTTCACTCCGTCGACGCGGAGAAGGGGCTCATCCTGGTCAAGGGTGCCGTCCCCGGTCCCAACGGCGGTCTGGTGCTCGTCCGCACCGCTGTGAAGGGGGACAAGTAAGCCATGGCCCAGATCGAGGTCAAGAACCTTGAGGGCGGCGCCAAGGGCAGCGTCGAGCTGCCGGACAGCGTCTTCGCCCAGCAGGTCAGCATCCCGCTGATCCACCAGGTCGTGAACGCCCAGCTCGCCGCTGGCCGTCAGGGCACGCACGCCACCAAGACCCGCGGCGACGTCCGCGGCGGCGGCAAGAAGCCCTACCGCCAGAAGGGCACGGGCCGGGCCCGCCAGGGTTCCATCCGCGCCCCGCAGTACACCGGCGGCGGCACGGTCCACGGACCCCAGCCGCGCGACTACAGCCAGCGCACCCCCAAGAAGATGAAGGCCGCCGCCCTGCGCGGAGCCCTCTCGGACCGGGCGCGCCACGGCCGCATCCACGTCGTCAGCCAGTTCGTGGCCGAGGACCTGGAGAGTAAGTTCACCAAGACCGCTCTGAAGGCGCTGCGCCAGGTCACCGAGTCCGACAAGGTCCTGGTGGTGCTGGCCCGTGACGACGAGCACAACCGGCGCGCCCTGCGCAACGTCGAAGAGGTGCACATCCTCGACGCGGACCAGGTGAACACCTACGACGTCCTCTACTCGGACGACGTGGTCTTCACCGAGGCGGGCTACGCCGAGTTCCTGGCCCACGCGGCCGGTGCCTCCAAGGCCGCGCAGTCCGAGGAGGACGACCAGTGAGGATCGCCGACCACCGGGACATCATCGTCGAGCCGGTGATCTCCGAGAAGAGCTACGGGCTCATGGACGAGAACAAGTACACGTTCATCGTCCGCCCGGACGCCAACAAGACCCAGATCAAGATCGCGATCGAGAAGATCTTCGAGGTGAAGGTCACGAGCGTGAACACGATCAACCGCAAGGGCAAGCGCAAGCGCACCCGCTTCGGTTACGGGAAGCGTCCCGACACCAAGCGCGCGATCGTCAGCGTCGCCGAGGGCGACCGGATCGACATCTTCGGTGTCTGACCTCTCCCGGGTCTGACCGCTACACACCAAGCAACACGTAAAGGAATGCGCGAAGAAGATGGGCATTCGTAAGTACAAGCCGACGACACCGGGTCGTCGCGGCTCCAGCGTGAGCGACTTCGTCGAGATCACGCGCTCGGAGCCCGAGAAGTCCCTGGTGCGTCCGCTGCACTCCAAGGGCGGTCGCAACGGCCACGGCCGGATCACCGCCCGCCACCAGGGCGGTGGCCACAAGCGCGCCTACCGCGTGATCGACTTCCGTCGTCACGACAAGGACGGCGTGCCGGCCAAGGTCGCCCACATCGAGTACGACCCGAACCGCACCGCGCGCATCGCGCTGCTCCACTACGTGGACGGCGAGAAGCGCTACATCCTGGCTCCGGCCGGCCTCAAGCAGGGCGACCGGGTCGAGAACGGTCCGCAGTCCGACATCAAGCCCGGCAACTGCCTCCCGCTGCGCAACATCCCCACGGGTACGTTCGTGCACGCGGTCGAGCTGAAGCCGGGCGGCGGCGCCAAGCTGGGCCGCTCCGCGGGCTCGCAGATCCAGCTCCTGGCCAAGGAGGGCAAGTACGCCACGCTGCGTATGCCCTCCGGTGAGATGCGCATGGTGGAGATCACCTGCCGCGCCACCATCGGCCAGGTGGGCAACGCCGAGCAGTCCAACATCAACTGGGGCAAGGCCGGCCGCTCCCGCTGGAAGGGCAAGCGCCCGACCGTCCGCGGTGTCGTGATGAACCCGGTCGACCACCCCCACGGTGGTGGTGAGGGCAAGACCTCCGGTGGTCGCCACCCGGTCAGCCCCTGGGGTAAGAAGGAAGGCCGGACCCGGGCCAAGAACAAGGCCAGCGACAAGCTCATCGTGCGGCGTCGGCGTAGCGGTAAGAAGAAGCGGTAAGGAGCACGTCTGATGCCACGTAGCCTTAAGAAGGGTCCCTTCGTCGACGACCACCTCATCAAGAAGGTGGAGTCGCAGAACGAGAAGGGGACCAAGAACGTCATCAAGACGTGGTCCCGGCGGTCCATGATCGTTCCGGAGATGATCGGTCACACGATCGCCGTCCACGACGGCCGCAAGCACGTCCCCGTGTTCGTGTCCGAGTCGATGGTCGGCCACAAGCTCGGTGAGTTCGCTCCCACGCGTACTTTCCGCAGCCACGTCAAGGAAGACCGCCGTAGCCGCCGTTAGCGGTTGCAGCAGCAGAAAGAACCATTTCTCCACGGTGAGTGGAGATGAATTTCCGTGAGCGAGGGAAAAGCGATGGGAACGAGGGCACAGGCACGGTTCGTCCGTGTTACGCCCCGAAAGGCCCGCCGGGTGGTGGACCTTATTCGCGGGTTGCCCGCTGACGAGGCACAGGCGGTGCTCCGGTTCGCGCCCCAGTCGGCGAGCGAGCCCGTTGGCAAGGTGCTGGCTAGCGCCATCGCCAACGCCGAGCACAACGACAAGCTGGACCGCGGGACGCTGGTGGTCGAAGGCGCGTGGGTGGACGAGGGTCCGACCCTGAAGCGCATTCGTCCGCGAGGCTTCGGCCGCGCCTTCCGGGTGACCAAGCGCACGAGCCACATCACCGTGGTCGTCGCTGAGCGCTCGGGCGCCTCGTCCAAGACGAAGGAAAGGACCCGATAGTGGGGCAGAAGGTAAACCCGCACGGGTTCCGCCTCGGAGTCACCACCGACTTCAAGAGCCGTTGGTACGCCGACAAGTCCTACAAGGACTACGTCAAGGAAGACGTCGCGATCCGTCGGATGCTGACCCGCGGCATGGAGCGCGCGGGCATCTCCAAGGTGGAGATCGAGCGCACCCGTGACCGCGTCCGCGTCGACGTCTACACCGCCCGGCCGGGCATCGTCATCGGCCGCCGCGGCGTGGAGGCCGACCGCATCCGGACCGACCTGGAGAAGCTGACCGGCAAGCAGGTCCAGCTGAACGTCTTCGAGGTCAAGAACCCCGAGATCGACGCGCAGCTCGTCGCCCAGGGCGTCGCCGAGCAGCTGAGCAGCCGCGTGGCCTTCCGCCGCGCGATGCGCAAGGCCATGCAGACCGCCATGAAGAGCGGTGCCAAGGGCATCCGCATCCAGTGCGGTGGCCGTCTGGGCGGGGCCGAGATGTCGCGTTCGGAGTTCTACCGCGAGGGCCGTGTGCCCCTGCACACCCTGCGCGCCGACATCGACTACGGCTTCTTCGAGGCGCGTACGACCTTCGGCCGCATCGGTGTGAAGGTCTGGATCTACAAGGGTGACGCGCCCGCCACCCGCGCCGAGCGCGAGGCGGCCCAGGCCGCGCAGCGCTCCGCCGGCGGCGGTGGCGGTGGCGGC
The DNA here is from genome assembly GCF_001029525.1 of Nocardiopsis sp. RV163. Lineage (NCBI taxonomy): Bacteria > Bacillati > Actinomycetota > Actinomycetes > Streptosporangiales > Nocardiopsidaceae > Nocardiopsis > Nocardiopsis sp. RV163. Next base: position 10,976 of record NZ_LEKI01000071.1, read on the forward strand.
GGTCAGCGCCGCGAGCGCCCCCAGCGTCGTCGTCGCGGCGGTGCCGGTGGCGGCCAGCCGCAGAACGCCGAGGCCAAGGCCCCGGCCGAGTCCGCGAAGTCCGAGGGGAGCTGACCAGTGCTTATTCCTCGTAAGGTCAAGTACCGCAAGCAGCACCACCCGGATCTGCGCGGCAAGGCCAAGGGCGGCACGACGGTCACCTTCGGTGAGTTCGGCATCCAGGCCCTGGAGTCGGCCTACGTGACGAACCGTCAGATCGAGTCCGCTCGTATCGCCATGACGCGTCACATCAAGCGTGGCGGCAAGGTGTGGATCAACATCTTCCCGGACCGCCCGCTGACCAAGAAGCCCGCCGAGGTCCGCATGGGTTCCGGTAAGGGTTCCCCGGAGTGGTGGGTCGCGCCGGTCAAGCCCGGTCGCGTGATGTTCGAGCTGTCGGGCGTGCCCGAGGCCATCGCCAAGGAGGCGATGCGCCGTGCGATGCACAAGCTCCCGATGAAGTGCAAGTTCGTTACGCGGGAGGGGGAGTGATGGCCAAGTCCGTGACTGCCCATGAGCTCCGTGACCAGTCCGTCGAGGACCTGGTCGCCAAGCTCAAGGAAGCCAAGGAAGAGCTGTTCAACCTCCGCTTCCAGGCCGCCACCGGCCAGCTCGACAACCACAGCCGACTGCGTACCGTCAAGCGCGAGATCGCCCGGATCTACACGATCCTGCGTGAGCACGAGCTGGGTATCGCCCCGCTGTCTGGTGAGTCGGCGCAGGAGAAGGAAGCAGCCGAATGAGTGAGAACCAGACCGCGACCCGCAACTACCGCAAGGTGCGCGAGGGCTACGTCGTCAGCGACAAGATGGACAAGACCGTCGTCGTCGAGGTCGAGGACCGCATCACGCACGCCAGGTACGGCAAGGTCATCCGTCGCACGTCCAAGTACAAGGCGCACGACGAGGCGAACTCCTGTGGCGTGGGCGACCTGGTCCGACTGATGGAGACCAGGCCGCTCTCCGCGACCAAGCGCTGGCGCGTCGTGGAGATCCTGGAGAAGGCTAAGTAACCCCAGCCTGTCGGCGGCCGGCACCCGTGCCGGCCGCCGATCCCGGGGGTGAGACCACCTAGCCGTGCGGCAGTGGACCGCACGCATCACATCAGGAGCAGACGTGATTCAGCAGGAGTCGCGACTCAAGGTCGCCGACAACACGGGTGCCAAGGAGATCCTTACCATCCGTGTTCTCGGTGGCTCGGGTCGGCGCTACGCCGGGATCGGCGACACCATCGTCGCCACGGTGAAGGACGCCCTGCCTGGCGCTGGAGTCAAGAAGGGCGACGTCGTCAAGGCCGTTGTCGTGCGCACCGTCAAGGAGCGCCGCCGGCCCGACGGCTCCTACATCCGCTTCGATGAGAACGCTGCCGTGCTCATCAAGGACGGTGGGGACCCGCGAGGCACCCGCATCTTCGGCCCGGTCGGCCGCGAGCTGCGTGACAAGAAGTACATGCGCATCATTTCGCTGGCGCCGGAGGTGCTCTAAGCGATGAAGATCAAATCTGGCGACGAGGTCATCGTTCTCGCCGGCAAGAACCGGGGTGCCACCGGCAAGGTCGTCAAGGCCCTGCCGAAGGAAGACCGTGTCGTTGTCGAGGGCGTCAACCTGGTCAAGAAGCACAGGAAGGCCAACCCGGCGGGCGGCCAGCAGGGCGAGGTCGTCACCAAGGAGGCCCCGATCCACGTGAGCAACGTCGCGCTCGTGGAGGACGGCAAGGCCACCCGGGTCGGCTACCGCTTCGAGGAAGACGGAACCAAGGTTCGCGTCTCCCGCCGCACCGGTAAGGACATCTGATGACGGTTACCAACGACATCACCGCCCCTCCGATGCCGCGGCTCAAGGAGAAGTACCGCAACGAGATCGTTGCCGCCCTCAAGGAGGAGCACGGCATCGGCAACATCATGCAGGTCCCCGGTCTCACGAAGATCGTGGTCAACATGGGTGTTGGCGAGGCGGCTCGTGACGCGAAGCTGATCCAGGGCGCGGTCGCCGACCTGTCGGCGATCACCGGCCAGAAGCCGCGGATCAACCGGGCCAAGAACTCCATCGCGCAGTTCAAGCTGCGCGAGGGTCAGCCGATCGGCGCCAGCGTCACGCTGCGCGGCGACCGGATGTGGGAGTTCCTCGACCGGCTGCTCTCCCTGGCCCTGCCCCGTATCCGGGACTTCCGTGGCCTGTCCCCGAAGCAGTTCGACGGGAACGGCAACTACACCTTCGGGCTGACCGAGCAGGTCATGTTCCACGAGGTGGACCCGGACAAGGTCGACCGGCAGCGTGGGATGGACATCACGGTCGTCACCACCGCCACGACCGACGAACAGGGCCGCAGCCTGCTCAAGCGGCTCGGTTTCCCGTTCAAGGAAGCCTGAGGGGTAAGCACACATGGCCAAGAAGTCCCTGATCGCTAAGTCGCAGCGGAAGCCGAAGTTCGGCGTTCGCGCGTATACTCGATGCTCGCGGTGCGGCCGCCCGCGCGCCGTCTTCCGGAAGTTCGGCCTGTGCCGTATCTGCTTCCGTGAGATGGCCCACCGGGGCGAGCTGCCCGGTATCACCAAGTCGAGCTGGTAGTTTCCGGCGGGGCCGACCGTTCGCCCACCCCTGGGCGCACGGAGTCGGCCCCCCGAAGCGCCACCCTCGGCGCGCACAGCGTCCGTGACCGCACGACGCGGCACGGTCCGGCAACATCCAACCACCAGGGCACGGCAGTCCCGAAGGGGACCGCGGTGCCCACGACCACGCCGTAGGTCCGTTTGTGCACCTTCGCGGGAGTACCCGCGCAAGGGCAGGCTCTGGGAAAGCCCGCACTCGGAAACCGCGGTGAGGAAGGGCCAGTCGGCCATGACGATGACCGACCCGATCGCAGACATGCTCACGCGTCTGCGCAACGCGAATTCGGCTTACCACGACACCGTGGCGATGCCGTATTCCAAGATCAAGGCGCACATCGCCGAGATCCTCCAGCAGGAGGGCTTCATTCAGGGCTGGCGGACCGAGGAGGCCCCCGTGGGCCAGAACCTCGTCCTGGACCTGAAGTACGGCCCCACCAGGGAGCGTTCCATCGCGGGCATCCGCCGGGTCTCCAAGCCCGGTCTGCGGGTGTACGCCAAGAAGGAGAACCTGCCGCGGGTGCTGGGTGGCCTCGGCGTGGCGATCATTTCGACGTCCGGCGGCCTGATGACCGAAAAGCAGGCCAAGAAGCGTGGCGTGGGCGGCGAAGTCCTCGCCTACGTCTGGTAACAGGGAGAGATTGAAGCATGTCGCGAATCGGTCGACTGCCGCTCTCGGTCCCCAAGGGCGTCGAAGTCACGATTAACGGGCAGGACGTCACCGTCAAGGGTCCGAAGGGCGAGCTGAAGCACACCGTCGCCGAGCCGATCACCGTGTCCCTGGAGGACGGGGTCTTCACGGTGGCGCGTCCGGACGACAAGCCGGAGAACCGCTCGCTGCACGGTCTGACCCGTGCGCTCATCGCCAACCTCGTCGAGGGCGTGGCCAAGGGCTACACCAAGACGCTGGAGATCCACGGCGTGGGTTACCGCGTCCAGGCCCGCGGCTCCAACCTGGAGTTCTCGCTGGGCTACAGCCACCCCGTCGTGGTCGAGCCCCCCGAGGGCATCAGCTTCCGCGTGGAGAAGCCGACCATCCTCCACGTCGAGGGCATCGACAAGCAGCTGGTGGGCCAGGTCGCCGCGAACATCCGCGGTCTGCGCAAGCCTGACCCGTACAAGGCCAAGGGCGTGCGGTACCAGGGTGAGCACATCCGCCGCAAGGCCGGAAAGGCTGGTAAGTAGGCATGGGTAGCACCGTGAGCCGCAAGCGGACCACCAAGCGCGCCACCTCCCGTGCGCGCCGCCAGTTCCGCGTCCGCAAGAAGGTCGTGGGTACCGCCGAGCGTCCGCGCCTGGCCGTGTTCCGCTCCTCCAAGCACATCGTCGCGCAGGTCATCGACGACACCAGGGGCCACACCCTGGCCGCCGCCTCCAGCGTCGAGGCCGACCTGCGCGTTGACGAGGGCACCAAGTCCGACAAGTCCGTCAAGGTCGGTCAGCTCATCGCCGAGCGCGCCAAGGCCGCCGGTGTCTCCTCGGTCGTCTTCGACCGCGGCGGCAACCAGTACGCCGGTCGTATCGCCAAGCTCGCCGACGCGGCGCGCGAGGGCGGGCTGGAGTTCTAGCGATGACCTCTGCAACGGCCAAGATCAACCACGAGAAGAGGAACCACTGATGGCTGCAGCACCGCGGCGCGGCGCCGGTGGCGAGCGGCGTGATCGCCGTGACGATCGCCGCGGCGGCGCCGCAGACAAGGGTGTCTCCTACATCGAGAAGGTCGTGACCATCAACAGGGTCGCGAAGGTCGTCAAGGGCGGCCGTCGCTTCTCCTTCACCGCCCTGGTCGTCGTCGGCGACGGCAACGGCATGGTCGGTGTCGGTTACGGCAAGGCCAAGGAGGTCCCGGCCGCGATCGCCAAGGGTGTCGAGGAGGCGAAGAAGAACTTCTTCCGCGTCCCCCGCATCCAGGGCACGATCGTGCACCGGGTCCAGGGCGAGGACGCGGCCGGCGTCGTCCTGCTCCGTCCGGCCGCCCCGGGTACCGGCGTCATCGCCGGTGGCCCCGTGCGCGCCGTGCTGGAGTGCGCCGGCATCCACGACGTGCTGAGCAAGTCGCTCGGCTCGTCCAACCCGCTCAACATCGTGCACGCCACCGTGGCGGCTCTGAAGGGCATCAACCAGCCCGAGGAGATCGCCGCCCGCCGTGGCCTGCCGATCGAGGACGTCGCCCCGGCTGCCATGCTGCGTGCTCGCGCTGAGGCGAAGGCAGGAGCCTGACCATGGCCAAGCTCAAGATCACGCAGACCCGCTCCAAGATCGGCGGCAAGGTGAAGCAGCACGCTGCTCTCCAGACGCTGGGTCTGGGCCGGATCGGCAAGTCCACCGTCCGTGAGGACCGCCCTGAGGTTCGCGGGCAGATCACGATCGTCGCGCACCTCGTCTCTGTCGAGGAGGTTGCCGAATGAGCGACTACAACCCCGACGAGCTGCTCAAGCTGCACCACCTGCGTCCCGCCCCGGGCTCCAACAAGGCCAAGATCCGCAAGGGTCGCGGCGAGGCGTCCAAGGGCAAGACCGCCGGTCGCGGCACCAAGGGCACGAAGGCTCGTAACACCGTCCGTCCCGGCTTCGAGGGCGGGCAGATGCCCCTCATCCGCCGGGTGCCCAAGCTCAAGGGCTTCAGCAACGCCCGGTTCAAGACGACCTACCAGGTCGTCAACCTGGACCGGCTGAGCGAGCTCTACCCCGAGGGTGGCGAGGTCACCGTCGAGAGCCTGGTCGCCAAGGGCGCGGTTCGCAAGAACCAGCTCGTCAAGGTGCTGGGCACGGGTGAGATCTCCGTCGCCGTGCAGGTGAGCGCGCACGCGTTCTCCTCCTCGGCGAAGGAGAAGATCTCCGCCGCCGGTGGCTCCACCACCGAGCTGTAGGGGTCTTCCCCGCGATGAAGCGACTGGGGGCGTCCGCCCGGCAGGTCTAGGACCGGCTGGCGGGCGCCCCCACGCGTTGTGAGCGGTGATCGTTATGACTCACGAACTCAACTGCGGAGTGATCACTGTTACAGTGCCATCTGTTTGAGTTCACCGCTTGACGTACTGTGAATACTTCCGAGCAACGGGCGACCGCCCGGAGCTGACGTTCTACGACGATTCAGGATCGGCCGCGATGTCTGGAACCCGTTCCGCCGCCGAAGCTGCGCAGGAGGAGACGTGCTAGGTGCGTTCGTTCGTGCATTCCGCACGCCCGACCTGCGCAACAAGCTGCTGTTCACACTGTTCATCCTGACGATCTTCCGTCTGGGCTCGGTGATCCCGGCGCCGGGTATCAACTCCGCGGCGATCAGGGACCAGATGGAGGCGATCACCTCCTCGGACCAGTCCGGTGTGTACGCGCTCGTCAACCTGTTCAGCGGCGGTGCCCTGCTGCAACTGGCGGTGTTCGCGCTCGGGGTCATGCCGTACATCACCGCGAGCATCATCATCAACCTGCTCACGGTGGTGATCCCCCGTCTGGAGGCCCTCAAGAAGGAGGGCCAGTCCGGGCAGAGCAAGATCACCCAGTACACCCGCTACCTGACGCTCATGCTCGGTGTCCTCCAGGCCACCAGCATCGTCGCCATGGCCCGGACGGGCGCCCTGTTCCAGGGGGCCATCCCGGTCAGCTCCTACATGCCCAACCAGGACATCCTGACCCTCGTGACCATCGTGTTCACGATGACCGCCGGTACCGCCATCATCATGTGGTTCGGCGAGCTCATCACCGAGCGCGGCGTGGGAAACGGCATGTCGCTGCTGATCTTCACCCAGGTCATCGCGATGTTCCCCTCCTCCATGGTCGCGCTGTTCCAGGAGCGCTCGATCTGGGTCTTCTCCCTCATCTGCGTCGCCGGCCTGGTGCTCATCACCGCGGTGGTCTTCATGGAGCAGGCCCAGCGCCGCATCCCGGTGCAGTACGCCAAGCGCATGGTCGGCCGCCGCATGTACGGCGGCAGCTCGACCTACATCCCGCTGAAGGTGAACCAGGCGGGCATCATCCCCGTGATCTTCGCCTCCTCGCTGCTGTACCTGCCGCAGCTGCTCGTCGGCCTCATGGGACAGGACTCCACGCATCCCGTGGCGACCTTCGTGCAGGACTACTTCCTCACCGGCACCCACCCCGTGTACATGGCGACGTTCTTCGTCATGATCATCGGCTTCGCGTTCTTCTACGTGGCGATTACCTTCAACCCCGCTGAGGTCGCCGACAACATGAAGAAGTACGGTGGGTTCATCCCGGGTATCCGACCGGGGCGTCCGACCGCCGAGTACCTCGACTACGTGCTGACGAGGCTGACGACCCCCGGATCCCTCTACCTGGGTGTGATCGCTCTCCTGCCGATGGTCGCACTCGGCGCCACCGGCGCCAGCGCGAACTTCCCCTTCGGAGGGACGAGCATCCTGATCATGGTCGGCGTCGGGCTGGACACGGTGAAGCAGATCGAGAGTCACCTCCAGCAGAGGAACTACGAAGGTTTTCTGCGATAAATGCGAGCAGTATTGGTGGGGCCGCCTGGGGCCGGCAAGGGCACCCAGGCCCAGATCCTCGCGTCCGAACTGTCGATCCCCAAGGTGTCCACGGGTGACATCTTCCGGGCCAACGTCAGCGGCAAGACGGACCTCGGAAAGAAGGCCAAGGAGTACATGGACCGCGGTGACCTCGTCCCCGACGAGGTCACGAACGCCATGGTCAAGGACCGACTGGCGCAGGAGGACGCCGCCGAGGGGTTCCTGCTCGACGGCTTCCCGCGCAACGTCCCGCAGGCCGAGACGCTCAAGGGCATCCTCGCCGACCTCCACACCACCCTGGACGTCGTCCTGGAGCTGAGGGTCGACGAGGAGGAGGTCGTCAAACGCCTCTCGGGCCGCCGCTCGTGCCCCGAGTGCGGCCAGGTGTACCACGTGGAGTACGACGCCCCGAAGGTCGCGGACAGGTGCGACAACGAGGGCGCCGAGCTCTACCAGCGCGAGGACGACCGCGAGGAGACCATCCGGCACCGCCTGGAGGTCTACCGCGAGCAGACCGCTCCGCTGGTGCAGTTCTACGAGGCCGAGGGCCTGCTGGCCACCATCGCGGCCACCGGGACCGTGGACGAGGTGACGGCCCGTGCCAAGGCCGCCATCGACAGGGTCGGGGCCGGCTCCTGATGTTCCGCAAGACCGATCCGGACGTGCAGATCAAGACTCCGGAGCAGATCGCCATGATGAGGGCGGCGGGCCAGGTCGTGGCCCGCGCCCTGGACACGCTCCGGGCCGCGGTGCGGCCCGGAGCGTCGACCCTGGAGCTGGACTCCCTCGCGGAGAAGGTCATCCGCGACGCGGGCGCCGTCCCCTCCTTCAAGGGCTACCACGGCTTCCCGGGCTCCATCTGCGCCTCGGTGAACGAGGAGGTCGTCCACGGCATCCCCGGCGCGCAGCGGGTGCTGGCCGAGGGCGACATCATCTCCATCGACTGCGGTGCCGTCCTGGAGGGCTGGCACGGCGACTCGGCGATCACCGTCGCGGTCGGCGAGGGCCGCCCCGAGGACCTGCGCATGATGGAGGTCTGCGAGGAGTCCATGTGGCAGGGGATCGCCGAACTGCGTCCGGGCAGGCGCCTGGGTGACATCGGTTACGCGATCGACGGCCACATCTCCCGCAACGGCGGTTACGGCAACGTCCGCGAGTACGGCGGACACGGAATCGGCACCGAGATGCACATGGATCCCCACGTGCTCAACCACGGCAAGCGCGGCAAGGGCATGAGGCTGGTCGAGGGCATGTGCCTGGCGATCGAGCCGATGACCACCCTGGGCCGCCACGACGTGGTGCAGCTCGACGACGGCTGGACCGTGGTGACCCGCGACGGCGGGCGCGCCGCGCACTTCGAGCACACGGTCGCGGTGACCGCGGACGGGCCCGTGGTGCTGACCGCGCGCGAGTCCGATCGGGATAAAATCGCCGACATGGGGTTCGTCCAGCCGACCTGGTAGGGGTCTCCTCCCCGTGCGGAGCGCGGGGGGCCGCTCCCGGGTGAAGATGCGAGGTGCGCGCAGTGTCCGACCCGGTGCCGTCGATACGAACGTCCGACGCGGAACGCGACCGCGTGGCCCAGCTCCTCCAGGAGCACTTCGCCCAGGGGCGGCTGGACCACGAGGAGTTCACCGACCGCCTCGGCCGTGTCTACAAGGCCAGGACCACGGGTGAGCTGGCCACGGTCACCAACGACCTCCCCGAGCGCGACCTCGCCGACATCCGCGGGGCCGTCCCCCGGGACGAGGAGTTCGCGGTGGCCCCCGCGATCAGCATGCGCGACCCGGTGCTGATGGTGCCGTGGGCCCTCTACGCGGGGGTCAACATCCTGTGCTTCGTCATCTGGCTGATCCTGTTCCTCACCACCGACTACGACTACCCGTGGTTCCTGTGGGTCATGGGGCCGTGGGGCATCGTGATGGGCATGGTGACCGTGGGGGTCCTGGCCGGGCAGAAGTACCACTCCGACGGCGACGGGACGCCCCAGCGCTGAGGCCCGTGCCCGCCCGCGTTCCGCTGCGGTAGGGTGCTCCGTCCAGCGGTTAGGAGCACTTGCCGGAAGGGGATAGACTGTCCATGCCCATACGCGGGCTGTTGGGTCAGTCTGCCTTCTTCGCGCCACGTCCTCCAACCGACGTTCGCCTTTTGCAGTTGGCCTGAACTTCCAGTGTCCCTCGGCGTCGGTGACGGCCATCCGCCGTTGCCGGGGCCGTAGCGTCATGCGGGGCCACTGGGGTCGCGTCGGGTTGTCCTGATCAACCAAACGATGAGCGAGGCGTGGAAGGACATGGCCAAGAAAGACGGCGCCATCGAGATCGAGGGTTCCGTTGTCGAGTCCCTACCCAACGCTATGTTCAAGGTAGAGCTCGACAACGGGCACCAGGTCCTTGCCCACATCAGCGGCAAGATGCGGATGAACTACATCCGTATTCTCCCCGACGACCGCGTCGTCGTGGAGCTGAGCCCGTACGACCTCACGCGCGGGCGCATCGTTTACCGCTACAAGTAGCCCCTCACGGGCCTCGCGGCCCGGGAGAGTATGAGTTCGGAGTCACCATGAAGGTCAAGCCGAGCGTGAAGAAGATCTGCGCGAAGTGCCGCGTGATCCGCCGTAACGGCCGGATCATGGTCATTTGCTCGGACCCGCGGCACAAGCAGCGCCAGGGTTAGTCGCCCCCGCTCCGCTCGCCGCGGCTTCACACCGCGATCGGTCCGGCCGGTGCGTCAGCACCGCACCGGGCGCACGACAAAACGAAAACCTGTTCCGACTCCCGCCGCCAGTGCGGCGCGGGAGACACCCCCGGTCGGAGGCCGGGGCCTCGTCGATTGGGCGACGAGAGGGTGGAACGGGCCAGACCTCCGCATAGGGCATTAGGAGTCTCGCCCACATGGCACGTATCGAAGGCGTTGACCTTCCCCGCGACAAGCGGGTGGAGATCGCTCTCACGTACATCTTCGGAATCGGGCGCACCCGCGCTCTGGAGACCCTGAAGAGCACCGGCGTCGACGGCAACACGCGCGTCTACGAGCTGTCCGAGGAAGACCTCGTCAAGCTGCGCGAGTGGATCGGCTCCAACTACCAGGTCGAGGGTGACCTGCGCCGTGAGGTGCAGGGCGACATCCGCCGCAAGATGGAGATCGGTAGCTACCAGGGCATCCGCCACCGCCGTGGGCTCCCGGTCCGCGGTCAGCGCACGCAGACCAACGCGCGCACCCGCAAGGGCAAGAAGAAGACCGTGGCCGGTAAGAAGAAGGCCGGTAAGAAGTAGTCCGCTCGGACTGGACTGTAAACACGCGTCCGGGAACGACAACGGACCGATGATCTCTGGGAGTTTCGCTCATGCCGCCTAAGGGCCGTCAGGGTGCCGCGCGCAAGGTGCGCCGCAAGGAAAAGAAGAACATTGTCCACGGGCACGCTCACATCAAGAGCACGTTCAACAACACGATCGTGAGCATCACCGACCCGACCGGTGCCGTGATCTCGTGGGCCAGCTCCGGCCAGGTGGGCTTCAAGGGTTCGCGCAAGTCGACCCCCTACGCCGCGCAGATGGCCGCCGAGGCCGCTGCCCGCCGCGCCCAGGAGCACGGCGTCCGCAAGGTGGACGTCTTCGTGAAGGGCCCGGGCTCGGGCCGGGAGACCGCCATCCGCTCGCTCCAGGCGACCGGGCTGGAGGTCGGCTCCATCCAGGACGTGACGCCGGTCCCGCACAACGGCTGCCGTCCGCCCAAGCGCCGCCGGGTCTGATCCCGCACCGGCGCCCGCGCACCTACCCGCGCGGGCGCCGCGCCTGGTTCCGCGCGCTCACCTGAGAGGGGCCCGCGCGGACGGGGTAGGAATCCGAGTAGCGGACACCGATGTGGTGTCCGCCGGGTGGCCGTCAAATAGCGGGCGGCCATGTGGAAGGGAAGACACGGACCATGTTGATCGCACAGCGTCCCACGCTCACCGAGGAAGCCTCCTCGGACCTGCGCTCGAAGTTCGTCATCGAGCCGCTGGAGCCGGGCTTCGGCTACACCATCGGCAACTCGCTTCGGCGCACCCTGCTGTCCTCCATCCCCGGCGCGGCTGTCACGAGCATCCGCATCGAGGGCGTCGAGCACGAGTTCACCACCGTGCCCGGTGTCAAGGAGGACGTCACCGAGATGATCCTCAACCTCAAGGGCCTGGTCGTCAGCTCCGAGCACGACGAGCCGGTGCTCATGTACCTGCGCAAGCAGGGCCCCGGTGTGGTGACCGCCGCGGACATCGCTCCGCCGGCCGGTGTCGAGGTGCACAACCCCGACCTGCACATCGCCACGCTCAACGGCAAGGGCAAGCTGGAGATGGAGCTGACGGTCGAGCGCGGCCGCGGTTACGTCTCGGCGACGCAGAACAAGCAGGCCGGACAGGAGATCGGCCGCATCCCGATCGACTCCATCTACTCCCCGGTCCTGCGTGTGACCTACAAGGTCGAGGCCACCCGTGTCGAGCAGCGCACCGACTTCGACCGCCTGATCGTCGACATCGAGACCAAGCCGGCCATCCGTCCCCGGGACGCGGTCGCCAGCGCGGGCAAGACCCTGGTCGAGCTGTTCGGTCTGGCGCGTGAGCTCAACGTCGACGCCGAGGGCATCGACATGGGCCCGTCGCCCACGGACGCCGCCCTGGCGGCGGACCTGGCGCTGCCGATCGAGGACCTCAACCTCACGGTCCGGTCCTACAACTGCCTCAAGCGTGAGGGCATCCACAGCGTCGGTGAGCTGGTTGCCCGCTCCGAGCAGGACCTGTTGGACATCCGCAACTTCGGTGCCAAGTCCATCGACGAGGTCAAGCAGAAGCTCGTCGACATGGGCCTGTCGCTGAAGGACTCCCCGCCCGGATTCGACCCCAGCTCGGCGGCCGACTCCTACAGCTCCGAGGACGACGAGGGCGAGTCCTTCGTCGAGACGGAGCAGTACTAACCGACCTTCGTCGCCCACATGGTCCCCGGCCGAGTGCGGCCGCGGACCGCATCACTAGGAGAACGACACCATGCCCACGCCTACCAAGGGCGCCCGTCTGGGTTCCGGGCCCGCTCACGAGCGGCACATCCTGGCGAACCTCGCCACCTCGCTGTTCCAGCACGGCCGCATCCGCACCACCGAGGCCAAGGCCAAGCGCCTGCGCCCGTACGCGGAGAAGCTGATCACCCTCGGCAAGCGCGGTGACCTGCACGCCCGCCGCCAGGTCCTGACCAAGATCACGGACAAGGCCGTCGTGCACGAGCTCTTCACCGAGATCGGCCCGCGCTACGAGAACCGTCCCGGTGGCTACACCCGGATCACCAAGATCGGTCCGCGCAAGGGCGACAACGCCCCGATGGCCGTGATCGAGCTGGTCGAGGCCCTGAGCGCCCAGACCGCCGCCCCGGCCGCCCAGCCCGCCGCGCAGGAGCCCGAGGCCGAGGAGCCCAAGGCCGACGCGACCGCCGTGGCGGACGAGGCCGGCGACCAGCCGGCGGAGGACACCGCCTCCGACCAGACCGCCGAGGCCGGCGAGACGGCCCAGGCGGAGGGCCCGGCTGACGACAAGTAGCGTGCGGGGCGCGGGGGCGCCGACGCGTCCCGCGCACGCACCGCTCGGCGAGTGCCCGATCCCCGCGGGGGTCGGGCACTCGTCTTTTTCGTGGACGCGGAGGAGTGGCGGGTAATGGACGAGACGACGGTCCGGGTGCGGCTGGACGTGGCCTACGACGGCACGGACTTCTCCGGGTGGGCCGCGCAGCCGGGTCGGCGCACGGTGCAGGGCGAGCTGGAGGCGGCGCTGGCGCGGGTGCTGCGCCTGCCGGAGGTGTCGCTGACGTGCGCGGGGCGCACGGACGCCGGTGTGCACGCGCGGGGGCAGGTGGCGCAGGCCGACATCCCCGCGCGGACGTGGGAGAGCGAGGGTGAGCGCGTGCTCCGGCGCCTGGCCGGAGTGCTGCCCAAGGACGTGCGGGTGCACGCGGCGCGGCTGGCTCCGCCCGGGTTCGACGCCCGTTTCTCGCCGCTGTTCCGGCGGTACCTGTACCGGGTGAGCGACGCGCCCTACGGGGTGGACCCGCTGCTGCGGCGGGACGTGCTGTGGCACCGCGGCCCGCTGGACGTGGACCGGATGAACGCGGCGGCGGAGCGCCTGGTGGGCGAACACGACTTCGCGGCGTTCTGCAAGAAGCGCGAGGGCGCGACGACCATCCGGGAGCTGCTGCGCCTGGAGTGGGCCCGGGTGGACGAGCACCTGCTGCAGGGGACGATCCAGGCGGACGCGTTCTGCCACAACATGGTGCGCGCGCTCGTGGGCGCGCTCCTGGCGGTGGGCGACGGGCGCAGGGACGTGGACTGGCCGGGGAAGGTGCTCGGCGCCGGTACGCGGGACTCGTCGGTGCACGTGGTGGGGCCGCAGGGGCTCAGCCTGGAGGAGGTGCGCTACCCGGCCGACGAGGAGTTGGCCGTGCGCGCCTCGGCGACCCGCCGCGTGCGGGAGCTGCCGTGCCGGGGCCACTCGGCCTGAGGAGGCCGTGGTCCCGGTGCCGCGGGAGCTTCCAGGGCGCGGGCAGCACGAGGCGGCGGGGGCTGGAGCCCCCCTTTACCAGGCTAGAGCCGCTCCGGGTTCCGCGGAGGCGCGGAACCCGGCCTGTGGACGAGCGGAGGGGCGCCGGCCGCCGGAAGCCCCTCGCACCCCTCAGTCGACGTGCGCCGGTCCCGGGTCGGCCCAGTGCCGGTGCAGCAGCGCGATCTGCTCGGGCAGCACCCGCGACACCGACAGTTCGGGGAGGTCGTTTACGTCGAACCATGCTCTGGCGCTGGTCTCGGCGCTGCTGAAGGTATCGGTACCGCCGGAGGCGGGGGCGTGGTCGGCCAGCGGCGCGCACACGAACAGGAGCTTGTAGATGTGGCGGTCGTAGACCGGCAGGTGGGGCCACAGGTGACGGTCGAGGACCCCGGCGAGGTGCACCGCCCGCACGGCCAGCCCCGCTTCCTCGCGGACCTCGCGCTCGATCGCCTGCCTGGGGCTCTCCAGGACGTCGCACCACCCGCCGGGCAGCGTCCAGCGGTGGCCGTCCGAGATCTCGCGGACGAGCAGTACCCGGCCGGAGGGGTCGAAGACGCCGCCGCGCACGTCGAGCTTGGGGGTGGTGTAACCGGCGGCCGAGGCCACTTCGCGCTCGTATCCGGGGAGCTCCCCGGCGGCCACCATCTGCATCAGGTCGCGGGCCAGGGCGCCGACGCGGTGGAACCGCCCGATGTCGAACTCGTTGGAGCTGTACGCCAGCCCCGACTCCGACTGCGCCGTCAGCTCCATCGCCACGCGCCGGATCCGTTCGGCGGGTTCCGTCATCGTCACACCCTCTTCCGGGGCCCGCGGACCGGACCTCCGGGATTCCTGCCCGTCGCGGACGCCGACGGAACCCGCCCGCGGGCACGGAGAAGGGGCACCCGGCCGCCGGGTGCCCCCATCGGTGCCGGCGACCGCTCAGCCGCGGTTCTCACTGAGGCCGGTGTGGGTCTCCTGGAGGAAGCCCTCGCTGACGGCGCGCAGTTCGGTGGCGGACTCGCTCTCGCCGCCCTCCTCGGTGCCGTCGCTGTTGGCCGCCAGGGAGAAGAGCAGGTAACGGCCCCACTGGCCGCTGCTGCCGTGGCCGCCGGAGTGGCCCAGACGCTCGGCGGGGCTGCCCTCCTCGCCGGGCAGACCGGCGAACCACTGCGCGGCCACCAGGTCCTGGGCCTCCATCGCGGTGGTCGCCTCCTCGCCGGTGGGCATGGCTGCCACGCCCACGGTCACCGCGTGGCCCTCGTCCTCGCTGAGGTAGGAGGCGCGCACCATCTGGCGGCACTCGTTGTCGGCGAGCACCTGGCCGTAGTCGCCGTGGGCCCCGGCGGCGCAGTCCTCGGTGTCCTCGACGGCCACGCGGGTGAACGTGCCCTGGCCCTCGACCTCCATGCTCTCGGGGAAGAGGGCCTCCGCGTCGAGCGCGCCCGGGTCGTCGGCCTCGTCGGCGACGGTCGCGGCGTTCGCGCCCCCCGAGCCCATGCTGGTGGCGAGGAAGAACGTCCCGCCGCCCGCGAGGACGAGCAGAGCCGCGAAACCGGCGATCATCATGATCCGGCGCTTGCGGGCGCGCGCGTCCGCGCCGCCGTCACCGTACCGGTCGTCGTCGTAGCCGTCGTAGTCGTCGTAGTCGTCGATCCCCTGGGCGTCGAACTGCGCGGTGTCCACACCGGCGTCGTCGGGGACCTCGTCCCGGAACAGGGGACGGCCCCCGGGCGAGGCGGGGACGGAGCCGGGGACGGGGCTGATGTGCTGCGTGGCGCCCATCGCGTCCGGGGGGAACACGGGCTCCTCCCGGCCGGGCGCCGGGAGCGCGGCGGGGGGCTGGGGCGGGCCCTGGAAGGCCTGCTGGGCGGTCGGAGGCGCCGAACCGGGAGGCATGCCAGGGGGAGGGCCGACGGGTGCTCCGGGGTGGCCGTGAGCGCCGGGACGGCCCGGTGGCACGCCCTGCGCGCCGGGAGGGAACCCCGGAACGGGGCCATGGGGTCCGGGACGCTGGCCGGGGG